>JAQTNZ010000072.1 GCA_028713595.1 Methylovulum sp.
GGGTTGACGGCGATATCCGCCGCATCAATATCCCAGCACTGGAGCATAAGGAAGTCCATGCCCTGATTTATGACATCATGAACGATAAGCAACGGCGCGATTATGAAGAATTTTTGGAAACTGACTTTTCGTTCGAGTTGCCTGGCATAGCGCGGTTCCGGGTTAACGCCTTCAACCAAAACCGAGGTGCCGGCGGGGTTTTTCGTACCATTCCCTCCAAAGTCTTAAGCCTTGAGGACTTGAACGCCCCGAAATTTTTTGAAGAATTATGTAAACGCCCGCGCGGCCTGATCTTAGTGACCGGCCCCACCGGTTCGGGCAAATCAACCACCTTGGCGGCGATGATTAACCATATCAATAACAATGATTATGCGCATATCCTGACAGTTGAAGACCCCATCGAATTTGTCCACGAAAGCCAAAAATGCCTCATCAACCAACGTGAAGTCCACCGCGATACCCACGGCTTTAACGAAGCCTTACGTTCAGCATTGCGGGAAGACCCGGACATTATCCTGGTCGGTGAAATGCGGGATTTGGAAACCATCCGGCTGGCCCTGACCGCCGCCGAAACCGGCCACTTAGTGTTCGGCACGCTGCACACCACCTCGGCGGCAAAAACCATCGACCGTATCATCGACGTGTTCCCGGCGGCGGAAAAAGATATGATCCGCGCCATGTTGTCGGAATCTTTGCAGGCGGTCATTTCGCAAACCTTGATGAAAAAAAACGGCGGCGGCCGGATTGCCGCGCATGAAATCATGGTGGGTACGCCCGCCATCAGAAACTTGATCCGGGAAGCGAAAGTCGCCCAGATGTATTCGGCGATACAAACCGGCCGCAAAGACGGGATGCAGACACTCGACCAAAACTTGCGCGAGTTGGTTGACAAAAACTTGGTCGCCTCGAAAGTGGCCATGGTGAAAGCGGTCAATAAAGACATGTTCTTGTGAGGTTTGTAAGCTATGGATTTTAACGCGCTGCTCGCACTGATGGTACAAAGGAAAGCGTCAGATTTGTTTATCACTGCCGGACGCGCACCGAGCATGAAAATTGACGGCAAACTGATAGAGGTGTCAAAAACCCAATTGACCCCCGAACAATCGTTGGCCATTGTCCTGAGCGTTATGGACCAACGGCATAAGGATGAGTTTTTGCAAACGATGGAATGCCAGTTTGCCATCGGAGTGCCGGGTCTTGGCCGCTTCCGGGTCAGCGCCTTCACCCAGCGCACTTCGGCGGGCATGGTGTTGCGCCGTATCGAACATGATATCCCCGATGCCGATAGCCTGCACTTGCCGCCCATCCTCAAAGACCTGATTATGGAAAAGCGTGGCCTGGTGGTGTTTGTCGGCGCGACCGGCACGGGTAAATCGACTTCATTAGCGGCCTTGATCAAGTACCGTAACCAAAACAGCAGCGGCCATATCATCACCATTGAAGACCCGATTGAATTCCAGCACCAGCATTTAGGCTGCATCGTCACCCAACGGGAAATCGGCATTGACACCGAGTCCTACGAAGTGGCGTTAAAAAACACCCTACGGCAAGCCCCTGATGTCATCCTGATTGGCGAAGTCAGGACACGGGAAACTATGCAAAACGCCCTTACCTTTGCCGAAACCGGGCACTTATGCCTGACCACCCTGCACGCCAACAATGCCAACCAAGCGCTGGACCGTATCTTGCACTTTTTCCCCGAAGAGATGCACGGGCAAGTCCTGATGGATTTGTCGATGAACTTGCGCGGCGTGGTCGCGCAACAGCTGATTAAGCGCTCGGACGGCAAAGGCCGTTATCCGGCGGTGGAAGTGCTGATTAACACGCCCTTAGCTAAGGACTACATCCGTAAAGGCGAAATCCATAAGCTTAAAGAGCTGATGAAAGATTCGCGTGAACTGGGGATGCAAACGTTTGACCAAGCCTTGTTTGATTTATATGCCGAAGGCAAAATCAGCTATGAAGATGCCTTAAACGCCGCCGACTCCAGAAATGAAGTCCGACTGATGATTAAGCTGGGTGCCGAAAATAGCAGCACGTTCGCCAATGCCGGCATGATGCTGTCAGATGCCGATGATGACAGCGGTGTCTTTAAAACCTTTTGACGCTCTGCCGTGCCTTTTATTTAAACCCAAACCGTAACAACCAGAGACACTATGACTGTGCCATACGCCCTGCACCAATCCACCCTGACCTCGCTAAAACTGCTTGCCCGTGGCAAAATGCGGGACATTTATGATATTGACGGCCAAACCATGCTGATTGTCACCACTGACCGTCTCTCGGCCTTTGATGTCATCCTTCCCGACCCGATCCCAGGCAAAGGCCGGGTACTGACCCAAGTGTCCAATTTTTGGTTTAACAAAATGCGCGACATCATCCCCAACCACCTGACTGGCATCCCCTTAGAGCAAGTGGTGCCCGATGCAAAGGAGCGGGCGCAAATTGAAGGCCGTGCCATTGTCGTCAAAAAATTGCGCCCCTTGCCGGTAGAAGCCATTGTACGCGGCTACCTGATTGGCTCCGGCTGGAAGGACTACCTAAAAACCGGCGCAGTGTGCGGCATCCATTTACCGGAAGGTCTGCAACAGGCGCAAATCCTGCCCGAACCGATTTACACGCCCTCGACCAAAGCGGGGGTAGACCAACATGATGAAAACGTCCCGTTTGCCAAGACCGTGGAGCTGATGGGCGAAAGCCTGGCCGCGCAAGTGCGTGATGCCAGCCTGTTGCTGTACAAAACCGCCGCCGATTATGCCAAGGAACGCGGCATCATCATCGCCGACACCAAGTTTGAATTTGGCGTTGACGCACAAGGCACACTGTACCTGATTGATGAAGCCTTAACCCCCGATTCGTCACGCTTTTGGCCCGCCGACCAGTATCAGGTCGGCATCAGCCCACCGAGCTTTGACAAGCAATATGTCAGGGATTATCTGGAAACCTTGGCTTG
The DNA here is from genome assembly GCA_028713595.1 of Methylovulum sp. Lineage (GTDB taxonomy): Bacteria > Pseudomonadota > Gammaproteobacteria > Methylococcales > Methylomonadaceae > Methylovulum. The sequence goes on from JAQTNZ010000072.1 coordinate 2,954, forward strand.
GGATAAAACCTACCCCGCCCCGGCCTTGCCCGCCGAAGTGGCCGAGTTTTGCGCGGCGAAATACCGTGAGGCGGAGGTTAGGCTGACTCAGGGTTAAGCGTTTGGGAACGGGTTGGCACGGGATCGTAATACTGCTTGCACTCCCGATACCCTGACTGCGCAATGGTCGCATTAGCCAAAGACAGTAGAGACGTTGCACGGCAACGTCTTGAAGCCTAAAGCCCGACGGTTTGGATCGCAACCCTTGCGTGGCTTGGGATTGGCTGTGCTTTTGTCCGCCAAGGTGGCTAGACGTTGCCGCGCAACGTCCCCACAATAGGTTATCTGAATAATTTATTTTATTTATATCAATAAGTTAAATTCAATCACTTAACCCACTGTCCAGCCCTATGCAAAACAGAACCAGTGAAAGGCTTATCCTCTGCGAAAAAAACCTCTTGGCAACAGTGCTGCCTTTTTTCAAGCAGGATGCCCCAGCACTATCTAATCATCAAGATTGCTGGACGGTTTTAGCATCTTATTTGGAATGGCGGTTGTTACCCTGCCTTTTGCGGCTAACCCCCGCTTGGCCGCACCAACAGGTTTGGTGTGATGGTGTTGAGTTCTTTTCCACCTCTATTGAACGGCCAAACGCGCTGAGGGCATTAGGTTACACCCGCTGGCTCCCTACCGACACCGATGCCTGGGACAAAAACATCACCGCCGGTATCGAACATAGCGAACTCATAGACATTGACTTCCGCTGGTGTGACAAGGCACCTGACGCATGGGTTGATTACACCATCAAAATTTGGACTAACACGCTGTGCCACCAATTAACCCCCAGCCACCGTTCAGCGACACCTAGCTGTTCCAGCCCTCTGTCCACGCCCAATTTCGATTATTTGCTCAACGCCATCAGACACCCCCGTACCCAAAATTCGGCCTTCAGCATAGCCGCTGTATTGGGCGGGTTCGGAGTTAGGGGCGCTAAATTGCTAGAAGGGTTACTAACCGATACGGACATAGCCGTTCGCTGTGCAGCAACGCAAGGGTTGCAACGGCAAGGGCTGGCCGCACAACTTGCCATACCACTGATGGCGAAAGCCTTACAAGACCCTGATCCGCACGTGCAACACCTGACCGCGACTGCACTTTGGCTGCGCTTAAAAAATGACGCGGCTTTTTTGCCCTTACTACGCCAATCCACCCCGCTATTTTTACGCAGGTTCGGCCATGAGCCTAAAGCTAACCGACATTGGTATACCCATGAAATCCTGACTTACCTAAGCAAAACGGAAACGGGCGTTGCCCAGGCAATGGTGCTGGCCTTGGCCGATGAAACCTTACGCTTGCGCGCCACTAAAATACTATGGCACATCCCTGCGCCAACCCCCACCCTGCTGACCCATTATCAAGCCGCGTTATCCAGCGAAAATATACGCTGGCGGGCAGCGGCCGCGTTCAGTCTCTGGCGGTTTGGTAGCGATTTCGGCAACGCTTTCATTGCCGTCAGCGAAGACGGCGCTATTTTGCAAGATCCGGGCATAGTTTTAGAACTGTTGCATTATGATTATAATTCGGCCATTGCCTTAATCCCCTACCAAGATGCGGTCTCGACCCTAGGCAGCATCTTGCAAAGGCATCAAACCCATCAACGCATTTGGTGCCAAGCGGCAGAGACACTGGCAAAGATTTATGACCGCACAGCCGACCACACATCCAGGCAGCTCCTACAAACGCTAGTGCCTAAATTGCTGCACCCTGCACAAGACAACGATAAGCGTATCCAACGCTGTGCGCTAAATGCGTTGGGCGCTATCGGGGCGGATGCCAAAGCCGCACTGCCCGCTTTGCTTATCGTCATTTATAACCCAGACCTTGATGGTTTGTTGCGTGGCGCAGCGGCTGAAGCGGTGGTCAATATCGGCCCCGATGCTAAGACAGCCGTAGCATTATTCAGCTTTTTCCGACAGCAAGATAATTATTCACTCAATAGCCAAGCACTGCCTATACTTAAACCGCTAGGCCATCAAGCCATTCCGGTACTGGTCGAGGCGTTGCTGTCCAATACTTCAGAAGATATTTATTCGGATTACGGCATCTGGGATAGGTTGGCGGAATTTGGCACGGATGCCCTACCCGCCTTGGCCGGATTAAGCCAGCACGAAAAATTTCGCGGGCAGGCGCTATCTGCGTTAGGCAAAACCCATGAAAGGGCGGCATGGGCGTATGTCCTGCCCTTTCTGACAGATGTGGACAGTGCCTATAGAAGTGCCGCCGCCTGTGCCTTAGGCGAGTTGGGGGAACATGCCATAGATGCGGTTTCGGCGCTGGCCGAGGCGATAAACGACGCTGATCTGGAAGTTTGCGCACACGCTATTGAAGCATTGGGCAAGATAGGCGCACAGGCCTTGCCAGCCTTATGGGCGGCAATGGATGGCGCAGATGATTTTACGCTCGACTGGATCGGCAAAGCCCTGAGTGATATTGGCGGCACCGAAGCGGCATTAACCCTAGAGAAGCTATCGGATCGGGCTTGATCTCCAAGACATAAGCCATTAAGCCAATGGGTACGCCACACCTAACCCCGCACTTAACTTAATGGCTTATGGCTTACGGCTTACGGCTTACGGCCTGCACACAATATGATGTTGACCGTGGCGAAATAAACCCCGTCAGCATCGGCTTGCGCTTGGCTACTGCGCCAACACTGCAATTGTTTTGCCGTGAGCAAACCGGCCGCCAGCATTTCCCGCTCGCTTCTTTCTGACTGTATAGATTGGCGCAGTATCAGGTTGCTGGTGACGGTGACAGGGAACACCTGATAATTAATGTCATGTAGCCCTTGTTGCTTGAACAGACGGTACAAGGTGCGGCCCGAATAGCCATTATGCAGGGCATCACTGGCATAAGCGGCAATCCGCCGCTCTATATCGGCATCATCGCTATCAATGGACAAACTCCCCCAATCAGGGTCAACCACCACCACCCAACCTTGGGGACGGGTTACCCTGACCAGTTCCGACAAGGCTTGGGTGGGTTGGCGCAAATGCTGGAAAACCCGTTCACTGCGGCTGGCGGTAAAATAACCGTCCGCAAACGGCAGGGCGATGGCATCCGCCTGCTGGTGGCTGACCCAATCCGCAACCCCTGCCCGTCCGGCACGTTGCCTAGCTTCGGCAAGCATGTTGGCATCGTTATCCACGCCGACCACTTGCCCTTGCCTGCCCGCCAACGCCGCCATCGGGATCGTATCGGTGCCAGGGCCGCAGCCCAAATCCAGAACCTTGTCGCCCGCTTGGATATTCATGGCGGCATAGCTACATTGTTTGATGTGCTTGAGCAATTCGGCAATCTTATCAAGGGCAGGTGTGTCTATATAACCCTTAGGAAGGGGCATCACTGTCCTCAAAATAATGTCGGTAAAAAGACGTGGGAATCCGTGCCGATTAAATAAATAGAAAATGTTTGGCCCATAGAACTCATTTTGGGGATTCGTAATGTGCCAGGCACTATTGACGCACAACACTTTACAGCTTCGTAAGGCCCACCCCACCATTGGCGGGGCGTGAGATCGGTTAGCCGTTATGGTTTGCGGCCTTTTTCGAACAGGCCAAAGACAGGAAAACCGATAAGGGACGGCAATAAACCGTTAAGCCAAACTAAAGATACCAGATCAGGGCATTAAATAGCCACAAAAAGATAGCCAAGGCCTTAAGTTAGCCGCCCTCAACAATTAGCCGCTCAGAATCTGATGATAAAGGATACCCCCACCCCGCGCTTAGCATTTAAATCCCCAAAAGACCATCGGTTATCCCTGTGTTATCATGAACCTTGCCCAACCTTCCCCAAAAAAATAACAATAAGGAGATGCAACGATGAAAGAGACGCTGTTAACAATCTGGCAAGATGCCTGGCCTGGCATAAAAGCCACCCGACCGTTACCGACCGGCGAAGGTGTCATTGACGAAAGCGCGTTTAGCACCTTGGAAGCCGATAAGGTGTTCGATGCAATAAATTATGCCACCACTACCGTGGGACAAGCGGTGCTGTACCGTTCCTTGACGCAACCGTTGGATAATCTTGACGAACTGCACGCCAAACAAGCGGCGGTGCAAGAATTAAGCGACACCCCACATTTGACGGCAGCCCTGACGGCTATCGTTGAACATGCGGGCAGTCAAGAAAGCAGTTTTTACCGTTTGTTGTTCGGCAATTTCTTAGGCTCGTTCACCTCGGCGCGGGAAAGCCACGAGATCGAAGGCTACGGCTATGCCGAATATAAAAAAGGCGTACAATTTATGCTCGATATGGTCGGGCAAATCCAAGCACTGGATAAGCCGACCAGCCCCTACTTACAAAACCTGTTCACCACCATCACTGCATTTGCCGATACCCGCGCGTATTCCTTGATGAAAGGGCCTGCATACCTGACCGAGCGGGGTATCCAATGCCGTGAAGAACGCCGTGGTTCGCTGTTACCGGCAGTCATTTTTGTGCCGCGTATCATCAAGCCGTTGTTGTTGGCGCTGCTGTTTGGCCTCTATTGGCTAATCAGTACCTTTACCCCGGCCGATATGCGCTTGGATCTGCCCAATGGCATGGTTTTCCTCTCGCCTTTATTATTGCTGTATTTTCCTATTATTGGTGGTTTTGACCGCGACAAATGTATCATCCCGTTACGGACAATTTATAAAAACTCCGCCGCCGTTGGCGAAACCTTAGATGCGCTGGGGCAGCTGGACGAATTGTTGTCGTTCTTGAAGTTTGCCGAACAGTTTGGGCATAGTGTGGTGTTACCGACGTTAATAGATGGCCCGCACCATCGCATAAACCTGAGCGAAGCCAGAAATCCGGTGTTAAGTAAGGCCTATACGGATTATGTCGGCAATGACTTGGCCTTAGATGATGAAAAGCTGTTGCTGGTCACCGGCCCCAATAGCGGCGGCAAAACCGCTTTTTGTAAGACCCTCACGCAAATCCAACTGCTGGCGCAAATCGGCTGTTTTGTCCCTGCCAAAGCCGCCACGTTGACGGTGGCCGACCGGATTTTTTACCAAGTGCCGGAAATTAGCCACCTGAATGATGGTGAAGGCCGGTTTGGTACGGAACTAAAACGCACCAAAGACATCTTTTTGGCGACCACCGCGAAAAGCCTGGTGGTTCTTGATGAGCTGTCAGAAGGCACCACCTTTGAAGAAAAAATGGAATCTTCCACTAACATCCTCAATGGTTTTTACCGTAAAGGCAACAGCACCGTCCTGATTACCCATAACCATCAATTAGTTGACCATTTTGTCAAACAGAAACTGGGCCTGCCTAGACAGGTGGAGTTTGCCAACGATGCGCCCACCTATAAGCTGGTGCCCGGCATTTCCCGTGTCAGCCATGCTGACCGTGTCGCCAAGAAAATTGGTTTTTCCAAAGAAGACATAGACAACTACTTAGCAGAGACAAAATGAATATAGGCACCGCGTTAACCCCCCATGCCACCCGCGCCTTATTGCTAGGCAGTGGTGAGCTAGGCAAAGAACTGACCATCGCCCTGCAACGCTATGGGGTCGAAGTCATCGCCGTAGACCGTTATGCGAACGCCCCCGCGCAACAGGTCGCACACCGTAGCCATGTCATAGACATGACCGATGCAAAGGCAGTCAAACGATTGATCGCGCTGGAAAACCCCCAGTTTATCATCCCTGAAA
>JAQTNZ010000073.1 GCA_028713595.1 Methylovulum sp.
TTTGGGGTAGAAGAAAAGTATGTTGCGGGGCAAGCTTTTGTGGTTGTCCCCTTCGGATTCGCTCAGGGGACGGAGGAGTATCCCGTTATCAAAGTCCGGGCGGTCGTAGGTATGACACTGTCATTATGATGAATAAAGATAGGTTTTCTAGAAATGTCCGGTTTTATTAGGCCATTTCAATTATTTCTTTCGGCATATTCCGCTTAATCAAAAAGTACACTACTGGAATTACTACTAGCGAAAATAAAGTTGACGCGATGATGCCGAAGATGAAGCTCCAAGCCAAACCGGAAAAAATCGGGTCAAGGACAATCATCATCGAACCTAACACAGCTGAGGCGGCGGTCAGGAATATCGGGTTCAGACGGGTGGCACCCGCTTCGACTATCGCATCCGCCAGCGTGATGGTTGGGTTGCTGCGGTAAATGTTCTCGATAAAGTCGATCAATATTATCGAATTGCGCACCACGATACCCGCCAAGGCGATCATGCCGATCATTGCCGTGGCGGTGAAATAAATTGGGGTCGCGTAAGCGCCCACGGGTTCGGAAAACAAGTTGATAAACCAGAAGCCGGGCATGATGCCGATGACGGTCAACGGGATGGCGATCATCATAATCAGCGGCACACCCAGCGATTCGGTTTGCCCGACCAGCAACACATAAATCATCACCATCGCCGCCGCAAATGCCAGACCCAAATCGCGGAATACATCAACGGTGATTTTCCATTCGCCCTCTCCTGCCACTTCTGCTTGATAGCCATTCGGCAAAGGCCGTTGATTGAAAACTGTAAATAAATCCAAGATGGCTTCCACGGGGCTACGACCCGCCATTTCTCCGGTGACGTAGGCGACACGGCGCACGTTTTTATGGTATATCGCTTGGTCATTGTTTTCATGGGCAAATTGACCGATTTCACTGAGCCTCACCAGTTGTCCCGTAGATGTTTGTACCGATAAGGCCAACAAGTCCGCTGCAAAAGAACGGGCGGCTCTGGGCAGTTGCAGTTGTATCACCAATGGTTGACGCTCTTCGGCGATATGCAATAAGCCAACCTCGCCACCCGCTATGGCTAGTTGCAGGGTATGGGCGACTTGCGCGCTGTTGACACCCAGCAATGCGGCTTTGTCATGGTCAATTAAAAAATGCAGTTTGCTTTGTTCAGCCTCGGTGCTGTCATCGACATCGACAACGCCTACTGTTTTTTCCATATCACTGCGTACCCGCTGGGCAACGTGAAGAATATCTTGGTAACTGGCTTCCGGCGGGCCGTAAATTTCCGCCACGAGCGTGGACAATACCGGCGGACCCGGCGGCATTTCGACAATTTTTATATTGGCTCCGTACTGTTTTCCGATACGTTCTATTTGCGGCCTGATGCGTAAAGCAATAGCATGCGAGGCTTGCTCGCGGTGGCTCTTGTCTGCCAGCACGATACGGATATCGCCAAGGTTCGCACCATGCCGCAAATAATAATGCCGTACCATGCCATTAAAATCCATCGGAGAGGCTAAGCCGACATAGCTTTGATAACTACTGACTTCGTTGACGGTGGCCAGATAATGGCCTAAGGCCGCCGCGACTTCATCGGTGGCTTCAAGTGAAGAGCCTTTAGGCATGTCGATGACGAGCTGCAATTCATTTTTGTTATCGAACGGCAGCAATTTCAAAGGCACAACCCGTGTCACCGCCATCATGGCCGATGCGGCAAAGGCGACCGACACCGCTAGCAGGAACAACCACGCCTTGGCTTTACTGGCCAATAACGGCGCGAGTATCGCCTGATAGGCTTTAAAGCTACGGCTGGCTTTTAACTCGAACGGGATGCCGTGATCTTTGCCATAATCTCCTTTTAGCAGTTTGAAACTGACCCAAGGCGTGACCGTGAAAGCAATCACCAGTGACATTAACATGGCAATCGGCACGTTAAAGGCCATCGGTGCCATATACGGCCCCATCATGCCAGTGATGAAAAACATCGGCACGAAAGACATGATGACGGCAAATGTCGCCAGGATGGTCGGTGGCCGGATTTCGTTGACGGCGCTGAGCAAGGCTTGCAGTGGCGGTTCCTTGCGCATCTTATAATGGCGATGGATATTTTCGACATCGACGATCGGGTCATCGACCAGCAGGCCCAGCGACAGGATCAGCGCGAACAAAGTCACCCGGTTGATGGTGTAACCAAAAATATAATCGCACAACAAAGTCACGGCAAAGGTCATCGGCACGGCCAGTGACACGATCAGCGATTCTTTGAAGCCTAGCGACAAAGCCAACAGCACGATAATGGTCAAAATTGCCAGCGACAAGTGCATGACCAACTCGTTGACTTTATGGTCGGCAGTTGCGCCATAATTGCGTGTCACCGTCAACAGCACATCATCGGGAATCAACGTGCCTTTCAGCTGTCCGGTCAGCGTCAATACTTGTTCGGCAACGCTAACGGCATTGCTACCGCGCCGTTTCGCTATCGCAATCGTAGTCATCGGGCGTTCTTCGCCGATGGCTGGCAAGTTGCCAATGGTTTTGCCATTTTCAGTTTGCATCTGGGTCACCGCAGGGCCAAAGCCAATCCGCGTGTAATAATCGGTGTCCGCCGCACCATCAATGATTTCGGCGACATCACGCAGATACAGTAAGCCGCCATTGGCCGCTTTTAACACGGTCGCACCGACTTGTTCGGCGGTTTGAAAATAAGGGCCAGCTTCCAGGACAATTTCTTGGTTTTGTGCTGTCAGTCTGCCGATGTGCAGGTTAACGTTACTTTGCGTCAACGCTTGCTGGACGGCCAATAAAGTGATATTGCCCGCTTGCAATTTGGCAGGGTCAGGGTAAACGGAAATTTGCCGTGGCGTACCGCCGACCACCCAGCTTTTGCCGACATTGTCCACTTCCCGCAGCCGCTCGACCATTTCATCGGCGATACGGCGCAATTGTGTGGCTTCCATGTCCGGCTGTTGCGGTGACAGGCTTAACAATAAAATCGGCACATCGTCAATTTCCACGGGCTTGACCAACCAATTGCTGACTCCGGGCGGAATAATGTCTTGATTCGCCAATAGCTTGTCACGGGTTTTAATCAGGCTGTTTTCCAAGTTTTCACCGACAAAATAACGCACGGTGACGACTGCCTCACCTGGGCGCGACAGCGAATATACATATTCTACGCCCTGGATTTGCTTGAGCAGGACTTCCAAGGGCGTAGTGACTTGTTTTTCGACCTCTTCGGCGGATGCGCCCGGCACTTGCACCAGCACGTCCATCACCGGAACGATGATTTGCGGGTCTTCTTCGCGTGGGGTCAAGATCAAGGCTGCCGCCCCTGCCAATAGGGAAATTATCAAAAATAGCAATGACAGGTGCGAAGTGGTGAACAGGCGGACGATGGCGACCGTCAGGCTGTCTTTTTTGGTTTCTACTGGCTTCATGGCAATAACCCTGCGTTCAGCAAAATAGTTTCGCCTTCATGAAGGCCGGACAACACTTCGACTTGTTTGCCATAGGTTTTGCCGGTGCGGATATGGCGGATGTACAGTTGTTTGCCATCAACGATTTTGACCGCTTGCAATTGCCCATAATGCACTATCGCGCTCATCGGTACCAGTAACGCTTGTGTTTCTGCCAGACCTTGGGCTTGGCAAGCCAGCTCCAGCCAGCCGAACTGACCATGTTGCAAGCCTTGGGTTTTGGGCAAACTGATTTTGATGGCTTGACTGCGGGTTTGCGGGTCGGTTTCCGGGGCGATTTCGTCCACTTTTCCGGTTAGGGTCTGCTGTAGCGCATCTATGCGCATCTTAACCGCCATGCCCAATGTGATCTGCTCGGCGCAATAGCTGGTGATCGCCACTTCCAAGCGTAAATCGTCAGGTTTCAGCAAGGTCACTATCGCTTGATTAGGCAAACCCATATCCCCAGGTTCTTGTAAGCGTTCGCCAATAATGCCGTCAAATGGCGCGTATAAAACGTTTTCCCCTAACATGATTTGGCTTTGTTGGGCGGTGCTGGCGGCTTGGCTTGCCATCTCCCGTGCCGCCCTGGCTTGTGCCAGTACCGCATCATAGTTTTGCCGCGTCGCCGCTTGTTTGGCATATAAATCGCTGATGCGTTTTGCTTCCGTTTCGGCTTGGGCGGCTTGGGCTTGCGCGGCGGCTTGCGCGGCATGGGCGGCGTTGCTGGCGGCGCGGAGGTCGCGGTCATCCAGTGTCGCCAAGACCGTGCCTTTTTTCACCCGCTCGCCCGGATGTACGGGTATGTCCGTGATGCGGGCGTTCAGTTTCGGCGCGATTTTTACCGCTAGCCGTGAGCGCACCGTGCCTTGCCAAGATAAGGTGTTGGCGGTGGCTTGGCGGGTGACGGCCAGTGTTTGTGCGCCGGCGGGTAGGGCTTGTCCCGTTAACGCGGTGTTGCCCGGGGCGATTTTATCGCCTCCCCCCAGAAAGCCTAGCGCGACCAAGATAACCAGCAATAATCCGGTGATCGCGGTGGCGGGGATTAACCATTTAGGTAGGGTGGAGGCTGTAGTCCGGTCAGTCATGGGAACGTGTCCTGTTTTGTTATTGCCAAAAACCAGTGGCCTGTTTAAGTTCCGCTTCTGCACGCAACGCATCGAACCGTGCGGAGATTTGTCGGGTGTGGGCTTTATCGCGGGCGACTTCCGCTTCTATATAGCGGGTCACTGTCACCACCCCCGCTTGACGCTGTTCATTGACCAGGCGCAGGGCTTCTTCAGCATTTTCTACGGATATAGCCGCAACATCAGCGCGGTTTAAGGCTTCTTGTAATTTTAATTGTGCAGATTTCAGCTCGTTTTCGATTTGCAAACGGGTTTGTCTGGCCGCTTCTTGGGCCGCATCCAGTTCATGCCCGGCTTTCTTGACTTTTTCGCGGGTGGCAAAACCGTTAAACACATCCACTTCCACTTGCAGACCCACGCTGACATTGTCACTGTTAGTGTTGTATTCCAGGTTTTTGCTATTGGAACCGTAGCTGACCACAGCATCGGCCCGGGGCAAATACGCGCCTTTGGCCGCTGCCAATTGTTGTTCGGCAATGGCGATACGTTTTTGGGCTGCCTGTAGTTCTGGGTGTTGTGTCAAGGCTTGCGTTAACAAGCTAGGAAACGCCGCCGGATTTTTCGGCAACGCCTGAGCCAAGGTTTCCTTAATGGGCAAGGGGTCATCGACGGACATACCCAGTAAGGTCTTCAATATCGTGTTTGCCATGTCGATGGCATTGGCGGTTTGGATTTCGGCTTCCTTCGCTTCGGCCACTTGCACTTGCAACGACAATACATCGGATTTCAACACAGTTCCCGCCTGATAACGGGTTTGCGATTGTGCCAACTCGCTTTGCACCGCAGCCACCGAACGCTGGCTGATAGTATGCGCATCGGTGGCTGCCAATTGTCCGTAATAGGCGGCGGTGATATGGTTCACTAAACGGTTACGCACCGCCGATTTGTCCAGCTCGGAGGTTTCCACCCCCAATTGGGCGGCTTGGGCTTGATGATAATCCTGTCCACCACGATACAAGGAATAACTGGCGGTGATTTGTGGGCGATAATTGTCGACACCACCCGGATGGTTAAAATCCATGTTGCCAAAATCCAGCCGCCGCTGGGCGATTATCATCGCAAACGCCTCCGCCGGATTGTTGCTGTACTGGTAAGACAGCCCGACCTTAATTTGCGGGTAATAATTCGCCATCGCCAAGCCCAATTGGTTTTGCGCCTGCTCAATTCTGGACTGCATGATGTTCAGTTCAGGATTGTTTGCCAGCGCGTAATCAATCGCTTGTGGCAACGTCAGCGGTGCGACGGGCGGGCCGGCATAGGCAGTGGCACTAAGTAAGCAACTGATGAGCAATAGTTTTATAGAATTCATAATGTATAGGGTACGCAAAGCGTACCCATTCCTTACTTGACCTTCAAAAGGTACGCACTGCGTACTTATAAATCGACAGAGATTTCCCGCTTACTTTTTCAAGCGCATAATCCCCATTATTTTCAATGGCAAGCGCTCGTAAAACGGTTCGCTCAAGCCCTTACGCACCTTGCGCATGAAATATTTTTCATAACCGACTTTTGCCCAATGCACCCATTTGCCGCGCGAAGCCCATTGCACATTGCGGGGTGGAATTTGTGGCATGGCCAGGAAGGCGATGCCGGAATCGCCAAAATCGGCCAAGCATAGCGCATTCCAAGTGCCTTTATGGCTGGGTTCCTTGCCATCCAACTCATCACGGATATTATGCGCCGTGGCAGTGACCATAGATTCGATCATATAGCCTGTTTTGGGTATGCCTGTAGGCACGGGTGTTGGTTTTGGTGGTGGGATGGCAATGCACACACCAACAGAATAAATGTTTTTATAAGTCGGGTTGCGCTGATGCCCGTCAACCAGGACAAAACCGCGCGGGTTGGTCAGTTTGTCGATACCGAACAGCGCGTCCACACCTTTAAATGCGGGCAACATCATGCTGTGCTTAAACGGCAGCTCATGGTGTTTTTTTACTTCGCCGTTGTCATCAACTTCAGTCACATACATCATGCCATCTTCGACTTTATCGACCTTGGCGTTACAAATCCAATCAATGTGCTTGTTGCGCATTTCGCTTTCCAACATGCCCTTGGTGTCGCCCAAGCCGTCCAAGCCCAAATGCCCGATATACGGCTCGGAAGTGACATAGGTCATTTTTACCTGGTCGCGGATCTGGCGTTTACGCAAATCGGTTTCGACAATGAACATATATTCATAGGCGGGCCCAAAGCACGATGCGCCTTGCACCGCGCCGACAATAATCGGGCCGGGGTCTTGGACAAAGTTTTCCCAATGTTCGCCCGCAGGGCCGGCATGGTCGACATGGCAAACCGATTCGGTATAGCCATGAGGGCCTAAACCTGGGATTTCCTCAAACGCCAGCTTCGGGCCGGTGGCGATGACCAGATAATCATAAGCCACCAGCCCGCCGTCAGCGAGTTCGACTTGGTTCTGCTCAGGATGGAAACGGGTGACTTTTTGCTGGATGAAGGTGATTTTTTTCTTTTTGAACACGGGTTCCAGCGGCACCTTAATGTCTTCAGGTTTGCGCCAGTTCACGCCTACCCATGGGTTGGACGGTACAAAATGAAATGTAGGCGTATCGGCAATCACTACGACTTCATCTTCTTTGCGTGCCAAGTCTTTCATTTCAAAAGCCATTGGAATGCCGCCTATACCAGCCCCGACGATGACAATTTTAGCCATGATGCTATCCTCTATCTTATATTATTGTTGTTGCCTGCTATTGGCAGGATGGTTTTATGCCCAGTTTTTTTAAAAACAGCTCTAGCGGACAGAATTGGGTGAAACCGCTTTGTAGCAAATTGAAACCGACGAAGGCCGTAAACCATAGCCAATGGCTAGTGTGAAACAGCGGGCTACCTTCTACGCCTAGGCTTAACGACAGCAGGATAAAAAAACCTGCTACGATTCTGACGATACGCTCAGTGGTCATGATGTTGGCTCCTTGTTATTATGATCGGATAGTTAAGGATGATGGCCGCCGTGATGGCTGGCATGGCCGCCGGACATCGTATGGCGGGCATGGTCGCTAAGTTGGGCATCAAAATAACGGTGGATAGCGGCTATCAGTTCCGGTGCGTCCGTCGCATAACCGATTTGCCCGCCATCAGGCAAATCTTGATAAGTAAAACGCACCCGCCCTGCCCCCAAGGCCAATTCCTTAACGCCCGGCATGTCGTTGCCGTGGATACGCTTAGGCCTTGAAAAATCGCCGTTGACAAACTGTCCGGCAAGGTTTGCCAAATGTTGGCGGATCAACGTGATCTGCGTATTGTCATCCGCATGTTTGGCAACCACCTGCTGTATGCCGCCACTATCGGTTTTGTTAAAAATATGCAGGGTCTTTTCCAGGTTAAACGGCATCACCTGCGCACCACGTCCGGCCACTTCGTCTAGCCGTTCGTTAGAAGCCGGTTCAACGGCATTGGCTAGGGAGCTGACGGCATAGCACAATAGCAAAGGGATAAACGATTTTCTCATGGGCGATTTCCTGGTTAATAATCCGTAACTGTGTGGTTTTCTGCCGATTTATAAAATAAGAAGGGTATATGGCAGCTTCGTTGTTAAGTGTAGTCGGTCATATCTTAAAAAGTCATTTGCTATAGCCTATAACACTTATCAATAGAATATCATTAATTTCTAATGCAATTGCCAGGCCAAGCTATCAGGCCTGATAGCTTGTTGCTTAATAGGGCAGCAATAAAGTTAACGGCTAATATTAGTTGACCTCGTAAAAGGTAGAGGCAGATGCAATAAAAAATAATCTTTTCATAATCAAATTATTATCTATTGTCTGCCGATGCGGGTCGCTTATGCTTTGCCAGATTTTACCATCTTAAAGCGTAGGTTAATCTTGGATAACGCCTATCATGGCGAATATAAAAGCGCTTTCATTTAATGGCCCTATTTCAGGCTTTGTAATTATGAAACACAATGTTTCATTATGAAATATACCTGAATCATAGCCACGCCAAGGGCACACCAGCAAATTTACTTTTATTCCGCCATTAAAAACAATTGGTTGGATATGTTTTTGATAA
>JAQTNZ010000074.1 GCA_028713595.1 Methylovulum sp.
CGACAAGCCACGGTCATGCGGCTGATGGCGGCATGCCATTGGTCGCCGGGATAATCGGGGTTAAGGCCACCAATATTGGTGGTGCGGGCGCGGTTGCTGGCGGCATAGTCGGCAACGCCAAAATGCAGGGCTTCCAAGCGACCACACGCGCCTTGGCGGGCAATGTCTTCAACGTTAGCCATGCCTAGGGCGGTTTCAATCAAGGCTTCAATGCCGATTTTATTTCTCAGGCCTTGTTGCATCTCCAATTGGTTCAGCATGGCCTCAACCATGTACACATCGGCATATACGCCCACTTTGGGGATTAAAATCGTGTCGATTTTACTGCCGGCCTGCTCGACCAAATCCACCACGTCACGCACCATATACTGGGTGTCCAACCCGTTGATACGCACGGAAACGGTCACGCCATGGCCTTGCCAATCCAAATCATTGATCGCTTCGATAATGTTCTTTCTGGCGCGTAGCTTGTCGTCAGGGGCGACCGCATCTTCCAAATCCAAAAAAATAAAATCCGCGCCACTCTTCATCGCTTTTTCGAACATATCGGGATTAGATCCCGGAACAGCCAATTCACAGCGCTGTACCCGTTGGACTGACGCTGTATATAAAGTGTGACTCATCTGTACATTCCTGCTTTTTGGGTGTTGACGTACTGACCATCAGTACCTGGAAAAAATAATTCTGGCATACCCCAGAAACAAATAAATCGCCTATTCTACTTTCAGACACCGTAAAGTCAATTGTTACCGCGATAAACTGACAATAAAATCTTGCCCAATGGCAGTGGCTATGTCATTATTGCTCGTTTTTTTGTTGGGAGTTTATCAAAAACCACCAACCTGCTTTATACTTAAGCCACGCGGTTGCGAAGGTTTGATAAAGCGCTCCCTTATCCATCCGCAACTTAGAGCCGCCCAAACCCCCGTTTGCGCGATGACCCTACCCCTTAACTTAACAACCTATTACAAGAGGAAACTCCATGGCTGGTCGTAACCACCTTTATATCCCAGGCCCTACTAACGTCCCTAACGAAGTGCTTAACGCCATGCACGTTGCAATGGAAGACCACCGCTCGCCCGTGTTCCCCAAATTGCTGACCCCGTTATTGCAAGATTTGAAAAAAATCTTTAAGACCGAAACCGGACAGGCGTTTATTTTCCCTGCCACAGGCACGGCAGGCTGGGAAGTGGCCTTGACCAACACCTTAAACCCAGGTGACAAAGTCCTGATTTACCGCTTCGGCCAATTCAGCCACTTGTGGGCGGAAATGGCGAAACGCTTAGGCTTTGATGTCGAAATCCACCAAGAAACCTGGGGCAAAGGCATTCCGTTGGACAAACTGGAAGCCCGCCTGAAAGAAGACACCAACCACGAAATCAAAGCGGTATTGGCGACCCATAACGAAACCGCGACCGGTGTCACCAGTGACATTGGCGGCGTGCGCAAAGCGATGGATGCGTCCAACCACCCCGCGTTCCTGTTTGTTGACGGAGTCAGCTCCATTGCCAGCTTAGACTTCCGCATGGACGAATGGGGTGTGGACGGTGCGATCAGCGGCTCCCAAAAAGGCTTTATGCTGCCCGCAGGCGGTGCCTTCTTGGCTTTCAGCCAAAAAGCCTTAAAAGCAGTGGAAACCTCCACCTACCCACGTTGCTTTTTGGACTTGAAAGACCAAATGACCAACAACGCCGCAGGTTACACCCCTTACACGCCTAACCTGCCTATCCTGTACGGTTTGCGCAAGGCCTTGGACTTGTTGCTGGAAGAAGGCATGGAAAACGTCTACGCCCGCCATCACCGTTTGGCAGAAGGCACCCGCAAAGCCGTTGCCGCATGGGGCTTGACCCAATGCGCCCAGCCTGGCTTCGCCTCCGACACGGTTACGGCGGTGGTTGTCCCTGAAGATAAGGATGCGCGTTTGGTCATCAGCACCGCGTTCAGCAAATACAACATCTCCCTAGGTGCGGGTCTGTCCGAATTGGCAGGCAAAGTCTTCCGTATCGGCCACGTTGGCGACATGAACGACGTGTCCATGCTCGGTGCCATTGCCGGGGTCGAAATGGCTCTGTTAGACAGCGGCATCGCCATCCAACCCGGCAGCGGTGTTGCGGCGGCGCTGGAGTATTACCGCGCTACGGCGAAATAGTTTAAGCACGCAAAAACAAGGCTAGGGTTTAGATACCCGGCATTAGTGTTTTTGGATGTCAATCAGGCCAGTATGCAGATAGCTTTGCGTTATCGGTATACTGGCTTTATTATTTAAAGACTTTTTGATGATGGGGCTTTGTTATGATTGCTCAAGCTTTGCCAAAGACTAATGAATTAATGAATGAAATTAATTTTTATTGTGCCAAAGGCAGAAGGCCAACCAACTGGCAAATTAAATTGCTCACCAAAAAGGCCAATGACCTAAAGGGAAAAGTCGAGGATTATGTTTATTATGATTTACTTGGAAGAGTTGCCTACTTAAATAATGATAGTGACCAGGTACACCACTATTACGAAATGGCTTTAAAGCAAACCGCCACCGACTACCAAACCCAATTAAGTTATTTGATTGCCCTAAACAATATCGGACGGTGTTCGCAAGCATTCAGATACGGCAAAACTTTATTAGATAGCTTTTCTGATAACCAAGAATTTTTGGTATTTCTCATTGAATTTGCAATGTTTTCAGGACGATTTCAAGAGGCATCCGAACTCCTTGGCAGATTAGAAAAACCTTATAATCATCCCTATTATCAAACGATAAATGATGGTGCGGCTATTTTCCAAGAAACCCAGCTCACTGATGACGATGTGGAACACTTGCAACAATTGGCATTTAGCATTATCCCCACAATGAATTTATTTTTATCAGATATAGAAGTAACGGCTGTCAGAAATTGCATACATTTTGTTGCTTACGTTGATTTGCCGATTGAAGAGATATTCAATGTCAATTGGGAATTGGCGGGGGTTCTAGCCGAAAATGCACCTGACACCTACAGTGATGTCTTGATGTTTGAATACAGTTCGATAGACGTTCTTGAGGAGAAACGCCAGTCATGAGCGTATCAGCAAACGATTTTCTCACCTCTGCCGAAGTGTTGCTGAATAACCCCAACAGCACAGAAATGGATTTTAGAAACCTTATCAGCCGTTCGTATTACGCGGCCTTCCATTTAAGCAGAGAAATTGCCGACACCCTTCCCGTCCCTATTGAAAAAAGCACCTATCAACGGCTAGGTAGCCATGAAAAAGTCATTATTACATTTGAAAAAAATTCTAACCAGCACTTACGCACACTAGGCAAACTCATCAGGCAGTACCGAAACAAACGCGCCAACGCCGATTACGACATTCACTTGCACATCAAACGCGCCGAAGCCGCCCAGCATTTCTATGCAATCAAAGGCTTGCTCATCAAGCTTGAAGCCCTTAAACACACGGAGCCTCGTCCATGAACAAACCCAAAATCATCGTCACCCGCCGCTGGCCCGCTGAAGTCGAAAACCAGCTTAAAGCCCTGTACGATGTGCAACTAAACGAATCTGACACGCCCATGAGCGCGGAGCAGTTAAAACTCGCTATGCAAACCGCCGATGCCTTGTTGCCGACCGTAACCGACCCGATTACGGCGGACGTTATCGGCGTGGACAATCGGCGGGTGCGGATCATCGGCAATTTTGGCGTGGGCTATAACAATATCGACATCAACGCCGCCAAAGCGCACGGCGTGGTTGTCACCAACACCCCGCATGTGCTAACCGATTGCACCGCCGATATTGCCATGCTGTTGCTGTTGATGTCCGCCCGCCGTGCCGCCGAAGGCGAGCGGCTGATACTTAACCGCCAATGGACGGGCTGGGGGCCTACGCAACTGGTCGGGCAAAAAGTGACCGGCAAAACCTTAGGCCTGATCGGCTTTGGCCGTATCGCCCAAGCCATGGCCCGCAAAGCCCATCATGGCTTTGGCATGAAAATCCTGTTTTATGTGCCGTCCACGCCCGATGCGGCGATTGTTGACGAATTGCAGGCGGTACGCTGCGCCAGCGTTGAAGAACTGCTGGGCGAAGCCCATTTTGTCTCCTTGCATTGCCCAGGCGGAGCCGCCACCAAACATTTGCTTAACGAGCAACGCCTAAAACTGATGCGCCCGTCCGCCCACCTCATCAACACCGCACGCGGTGATGTGGTTGACAGCAACGCGCTGATAAAAGCCCTAAAAGAGCAGTGGATTGCCGGGGCGGGTTTGGATGTTTACGAAAACGAACCGAACCTTAACCCAGGTTTCTTGGAACTGGACAACGTGACCTTATTGCCGCATTTAGGCAGCGCCAGCGAAGAAACGCGGGTGGCAATGGGTAATCGGGTGCTCAATAATATCGCCGCGTTTTTTGCCGGCAACGAACCAAGCGACCGTGTGGTATAGCTAACGTAGTATAAATTGATTGTAAAGCCGTTCGCCCTGAGCTTGTCGAAGGGCTATGGTGGTTCGACAAGCTCACCACGAACGACATCATTTTATTGCGCTTTAGCTATATAAACATGCTTGCTAAATAACCCTGTCAGGGTGTAGGGTACACAGTCCTTGCGCTATTTGCGTATGAGGCCATAATAATAACAGCACCACCGGGGTATAGCCTTACCCTAACATCCGCCAACGCCAGCATGACGCAAAGGCGTTGGCACACCACACGAGGATAGACGATGAGTTACAACCAAGACACCATTGACGAACTGAACCTGCTGGCCCTTTACAACCTGGACACCACCTTGGCAGGGCTTAAAGTCCACAGCTCCAGCGCAAGCCCAGGCGCAGTGGCCGCCGCCCAACGCCTACACGGCAAAGGCCTGACCACACAAGCGGACGGCGGTTATTTGACCACCCTCGGCCACGAAGCGGCAGAAATGGCGCAGACTTTATTTAATTTGTTAAATCCGGTTTAAAGCTACTTGGACGTGATTATGATAGCTTCTTAAACAGGAAGCCATAGATTTTGGGTAAGCTTGGGGTTAATTGGCACTTTGCACACTGTTGCCATCCATAAAAAAAGGCTTAACGGCATAACCGTTAAGCCTTTTTTATCGCCGAAGAGAACGGTGGTCAAGCCGCCAAGACAACGGCGGCTTTCAGTTTTTTCATTGCGTTTTGCTCCAATTGGCGGATGCGTTCGGCTGATACGTTATAGCGTTCCGCCAGCTCATGCAAAGTGGCTTTTTTGTCGGCCAACCAACGGCTGGAGACGATGTCCAAGCTGCGCTCATCCAAGGTCGCCATCGCATCGTGCAGCAAATCGTGCTCATGACCGCCCCAGTCGGCGTTTTCCAGCAAGACCGCAGGATCAGCCCCGTGCTGCTGCAAATAACTGGCAGGGGCGACAAAATTGTCTTCGTCACCATCATCATCGCTAACATCAAACGACATGTCGCGGCTGCCCAAGCGTTTTTCCATTTCGTAAACGCTGCTTAACTGCACATCCAAGTCGGTGGCTATCGTTTCGGCTTCGTTGTTGGACAACCAGCCCAAATCTTCTTTGGATTTGCGCAAATTGAAAAACAGTTTGCGTTGGGCTTTGGTGGTGGCAATTTTAACGATGGCCCAATTTTTAATGACGTATTCGTGGATTTCCGCCTTGATCCAATGCACGGCAAAGGACACCAATCGCACGCCCATATCAGGGTCAAAACGTTTGACGGCTTTCATCAGGCCGACATTGCCTTCTTGGACAATGTCAGGCAAGGACAAGCCATAACCACTATAGCCTTTAGCGACATGGACGACAAAGCGCAGATTGGTCATGACCAATTGCCGTGCCGCTTCTAGGTCGCCGTGGTCACGGTATTTTACCGCCAATTCATGTTCTTGTTCTGATGACAGCTTGGGCATCTGTTTGACCAGATTCAAATAGGCATCAAACGTTCCAACAGATAAGTTGACAGGTAAGGTTAAGGCATTGCTCATAGATAATCCCCCGATAGGTAAAAACTCGCATAAATTTTAGCACTCTCCATATAAGAGTGCTAATAATTTTTAAAGTTCCCTCTATTCGGGTTTAGTCCGTTGCAATTGGTAAATCAATACCCCCCAAGCCCCTAAAACGCCTAAGCCGGTGGCAATGGCGATCAATTGCAGGGTTTGCCCAAAGCTAAAAAACAGCAGATGAAAATCCCCGCCGTACAGCTTGGACAAGTGTTCTACGGACGAACGTAAGGCCAACATCAGCACGGTGACGATAAACCAGGCGGCCACGCCGGAAATAAAGCCCATCCACGCCCCAGCGTATAAAAAAGGCCGCCGGATGAAAGCATGGGTCGCCCCCATCAGTTTGGCAATAATCACTTCTTCACGGCGGCTATGCAGCTCTAGGCGAATGGTATTGGCAGTGATAAGCAGCACGGCAAGCCCCAGCATCAGGTTCAACAAGCTGACCGCCTGCCCGCCCAAGGCGATAATCGATTGTAAGCGCTCCAGCCACAGCATATCCAACTGCGCCAATTCCACCCCTTCATTTTGCTGGAACTCATGCTGCAACGCTTCCAGATCGTCTTTATTAGTCAGGGAGTTTTTCGGCAAGACCTCAATCACTATCGGCAAGGGATTGCTTTTTAACGCATCGACCGCCGAACCAAAGCCGCTGTAGGTTTTAAACTCCTCCAAGCCCTGTTCCCTGTTTATCAAGGTGGCTTGCTGCACTTTGGGATTGTTTTTGATGGTTTCCAGCAATTTGACGGCACGGTTATCGGACACTTCCTCTTTTAGGAACAGGGATATTTGTGTGCTGGCTTCCAGATTCCCGGTCAACTGCTGGGCGTTGACCAAGACCAGATAAAAGCCGCTGGCCAGCGAGATGGCAATCGCCAACACGGCTATCGTCATAATGGATGAAAACGGTTCCGCCACCAAACGCCCCAAACTGGAAAACAGCGCGTGGGCATGGAGGTCACGGTAAGCATTGGCCTTATCGACAAAGCCGCCCCCTGCCGCCGTATTGGGGCGGACATCCGATTTTACCGGCTTATAAGTGGGGGTTTTTATTTCCCGCGTCTGTGGCCGCTTTTTCTGGGGGTGCTTGTTCATTAACGTGCCACCAATTGCCCATGATCCAGCTTTAACACACGGTGGTTCATTTTGCTAATCAGGGAAATGTCGTGCGAGGCGATCAACACCGTCACCCCAACCTGCTGATAATTTTCAAACAGACGCATGATTTCTGCGGACAAATCTGGGTCCAGGTTGCCGGTAGGTTCATCAGCGATAATAATCGGCGGCTTGTTGACCACCGCCCGCGCAATGCCGACCCGCTGTTGCTCGCCGCCCGACAGGGCCAGCGGGAATTTTTTCTCTTTGCCGGTCAAGCCCACCTTATCCAACACCGCCCTCACCTTACGGCCCACTTCCTGATGGCCGAAGCCGGCAATCACCAAGGGCAAGGCGACATTGTCAAACACCGTCCTATCTTGCAACAGCTTGTAGTCTTGATAAATAAAGCCCATTTTTCGGCGCAGATAAGGGATGTGCTTTTCTTTGGCGTGGCTTAAATTTTCGCCATCAAGAAAAATAGAGCCTTTATTGCACCGTTCCATGACCGCAATCAATTTTAACAAGGTACTTTTACCTGCGCCCGAATGTCCGGTCAAAAACGCCAGCTCGCCGCGCCGCAGATGAAAACTGACATCACGCAACACTTCGCCGGTTTCCTGATAACGCTTACTGACATTGTCAAACTGTAACATAGGCGAAATTAATAGCTAATCGTTGGCAAACAAGGCATCGACAAAATTTTCAGCATTGAAATCTTGCAAATCATCAATGCCCTCGCCGATACCAATAAAACGGATAGGGATGCCTGACTGTTTCGCCAAGGCAAAAATCACCCCGCCCTTTGCTGTGCCGTCCAGCTTGGTCAGCACCAAGCCGGTCAAGGCCACGGTCTCGTTAAACAATTTTGCCTGCGACAAGGCGTTTTGTCCGGTTCCAGCATCCAGCACCAACAGCACTTCATGTGGGGCGGTATCATCGAGCTTACCCATGATGCGTTTGACTTTTTTCAGCTCATCCATTAAATTCGATTTAGTATGCAAACGCCCAGCGGTGTCGGCAATCAAAACATCAATGCCTTTCGCTTGCGCCGATTGCACCCCGTCGTAAATCACCGAAGCCGAATCAGCCCCGGTATGCTGGGCGACCACATGGATATTGTTGCGCTCACCCCACGTCTGCAATTGCTCGACCGCCGCCGCCCGAAAGGTGTCACCCGCCGCCAGCATGACGCTATGGCCTTGTGCCTGTAGGCGCTTGGCTAATTTGCCGATAGTGGTGGTTTTACCCGCCCCGTTGACACCGACAACCAAAATAACAAACGGTTTATCCTGTTTCGGGATTTGCAGAGGTTTGCTGCAAGGCTCAAGTATGCTCAGTAATTCTTGCTTTAAGGCAGAGGATAATGCTGATCCGTCGTTCAACTGATGCCGCTCAACACTTTGTGTCAAATGTCTGATTATTTCTGTTGTAGCGTCAACACCCACATCTGCCATTATTAAACTGGCTTCAATTTCCTCCAGTAAATCGTCGTTAATTTCTTTCTGGCCTT
>JAQTNZ010000075.1:0-6788 GCA_028713595.1 Methylovulum sp.
ATAAATTGTTATTAATCGTTCTTGCCAGGGCATGGGGCACTCCGCTGTTGGGGTTGGGTGATGTCTTCCCCAATAGTTTAACGCCATACATGCCTTGGCTTCTATTTAGCTCTTAATTCACATTTTACTTAACCCTTTGAAGATCAGCTCTTGTAACAAGCGATTATCAGCACATTGTACGCAAGTGATAGAGGCATTAATGTAAACATTGGCGGCCCCCTGTTTATCATTGGTTAATCCATGACTATAATCAATCGGAGCGTAACCGTTATAAATGGCAATTAAATCGAAAAATAGGCGAGTGATACGGCCATTAAGTTCGTAAAAAGGATGCAAGGCGATCAACTCGCATTGATAGTAAGCCACGCGGTTTGCAAATGCCTGATTATCCAAACTACCCATATTTTTCAGAAAACCTTCCCGCTCTAGCTCTTGAAAGATTTTTTTTGATGCGTTGACGAGGTTACGCGCAAGGCAAAATATCGAGCCACCTTTACAAATATCAACAGAGCGAAATTCACCCGCCCAATCGTATAAAGCCGAAAAAACCCTGTAGTGTAGCGACTTGAAATAGTGTTCATCAAAACAGACAGAAGGGTTTAGCTCGCCAATAAAAACACGGTAAGCCTCTTGTAACAGCGTTTCTTCTATCTCATGCAGCAAAATAGGATCATCTATTCCTAACCGATTCTTTGGAATATCCGTGCCAGGGATATAAATATCACTTTCTTGGAACTGATACTTGGACATGCCATTGCTCCATAAGAGCCTTGGCTTGACTCTTGATAGCCCCAGACTGGCAAGGTTTATAACCTTCAATACGCATAGAGACTTGTACAGCTTGGGTGATTTTTTGATCCAGTTTAACCGTTATTTGCATCGCTCCTCCCTTATAAATATTTATTCTCAGCGTTTACCACTACGGACATTATCATTTTATGATAAATATTGCCAATCCGTAGACATGATATATAGGCTTCAAACGGTCAAGTTTTCAGTATAAGCCACTACCCCAACCGCCCAAACAACCGATAAGCCACATCCCCCGCGACTTTATCCTTTAACAATTGCCAGTTTTCCGGCATCCCCTCCAACGCTTGGCCGCTGGCCGCTTCCACATAGATTTTTGCCTCTGGGCTTAACCAGCCTTTATCCTCTAGCCACTGGCAACTTTGCACCGCCAACCCCAAACCAAACGGCGGGTCGATGAAAACAATATCAAAGGCTTCGGCGTTACCGGCCAAATAGCGCAAAGCATCGGTTTGGACGATTTTGATCTGGTGGGCGGCAAGCTTGTCGGCGTTGGTTTTTAGGCAACGGCAGACGGTGGGGTTTTGTTCGACTTGCACTACCGCCTTCGCGCCTCTGGAGGCAGCCTCAAAACTGAGCGCCCCGCTACCCGCGTATAAATCCAGACAACGGCTGCCGATGATGTCGTAATGCAGCCAGTTGAACAGGGTCTCGCGCACCCGTGCCGGAGTCGGCCTGAGGCCTGGGGCGTCATCGAACAGGACTTGGCGGCTACGCCAGTCACCGCCGATGATCCGAAGCTTATTTTGCACGTTTGCCCACCGTCACGGTTTGCAACAATGCCAAGGGGACATGGCGTTTTAGGGCATCGGTGATGGAGGCAAGGGTGACGTTGTCGATGTTTTGTTGGAAAGTGTCCAAATAATCCAACGGCATCTCATAAAAGCCGATCATGCCGACATAGCTGGCGAGTTTTTTGTTGGTGTCAAAGCGCATGGCAAAACCGCCGGTGATGTTTTGCTTGGCGGCTTTCAATTCCGCTTCGCTAGGGCCTTGGGCGATAAAATCGGCG
Source organism: Methylovulum sp. (assembly GCA_028713595.1). GTDB lineage: Bacteria > Pseudomonadota > Gammaproteobacteria > Methylococcales > Methylomonadaceae > Methylovulum. Next base: position 1,823 of record JAQTNZ010000075.1, read on the forward strand.
AGGGTCTTATGCAGCACTTTCAAGGCTTCGGGGGTTTGGTCGTTACGGGTTTGCAGGCTGATTAAAAACGGCCCCGGCCTTAACAAAGGCACGAAAGCACTGGAAGCGCTATAGGCCAAGCCGCGCTTTTCGCGCACTTCGTCAAACAACTTGGACACCAGCCCGCCGCCACCTAGGATGTGGTTACCCACATATAGGCTGAAATAATCGGCATCTTTACGGTAAGTGCCGAGCAAGCCGACCAGGACATGGGTTTGGGTGGAGGGGAATTCAATATGCTGCTCGCTGCCTTTAACGGGCATGGCCACATCGGGCAAGGCTTCGGGCTTTTTGCCTACGGGCAGATGTTGCACCAGTTGCTCGGCGGTGCGCTGGGCCTGTTCGGCGGACAAGTCACCGACAATGACGATAATAGCGTTGGCGGCGACATAATAGGTTTGGTAAAACCGTTGCACGTCTTCGCGGGATAAGGCCGCCACGGTGCTTAAGGTGCCGGAATCGGGGTGGGCGTAAGGGTGTTTGCCGTACAAGGCTTGGTAAAAGGCGATTTTCGCCAAATCGCCAGGGGATTCTTCCTCTTGCTTAAGCCCTGCCAAGGTGCGGCTTTTTTCGCGCTCAAAATCGGCGGCGGAAAAACGCGGCTTGCTCAGGATCACTTGCAGGGTCTCCAACGCTTTATCGAGCAAAGGCTTGTCGGTCAGGCTGCGCAAAGATACGACCACGTTGTCTATCGTGCTGCCCGCGCCAAAATTGGCGCCGACGCTCTCAAAACGGTCAGCAACGGTATCGGCATCCCAATCGCCCGCGCCAGTGTCCAGCAACCCTGCGGTTAACGCCGCCAAGCCAAACTGTGCGCCATCACGGGCGCTACCGGCATCAAACAGCACTTGAATATCCACCATCGGCAAACCTTCGGTATGGACATAATAGACACGGCTGCCCTGCGGGGTTTGCCAATGTTCAATTTTAGCCGCCGCACCGGCGGCTTGGCTAACCATTAACACGATGAAGCTGAGTAAATAAACACGCATAAGTTTGGGTTTCCTCTAGGATAGATGCGGTTGTGTCGGCAGTCGGTAAGCCGACCACCTATGCCTTTAGCCACGCACTAGGCGTACGGCACACGGTAAGCTTGGGCTATCATTGATTGCCAAACCTTCGCTAAAGTTCACTAGCCACGCGCCGCCGCCGTAACCCGCATAAGGCGATGATGTCCAAAGCCAGCGCGGGTTGCTAGGAAAAACCAGGCTATCAATAAAACCTTGCTGAGCGGCTTGGCTGTTTAATAAGGTCTTTAATTCGCTGACGGTGGGCAGCCGCCAATCGCGATGGCCTGCATGGCCGCCCTGTTGGTTAAACAGTTGTACGGCCTCGTGGGCGGCTTGCCAAGCGTAAAGGGCAGGCTCACCCTCTACTTTGTCCGCTTGCCAGCTTTGCCCTAACACAAACCGACACCAAACCAACCGCGTTTCGGTGTCATGGGCAATACCGTTGCTTAAGGCGCGGAAAACCCCGATCAACTGTTCGCCGACCGAGCTTTCTTTAGGGGGCGGTGGCGTGTCCGCAGGGGCGGGGCCTGCCTGTCCATGATGCTTGTGTCCGCGCTCTTGCGCCTTAATCCAGTCATCGTGCTGTTTGCGCCTGACAGGGTCGAGCAACACCTCACGGGCTTCATTCAAAATGCGGGTGATACGTTCGGCACGGGTCTTATCATCGGCCTTATCAGGATGGTGTATTTGTAGTAGTGCTTTGTGCGCCGCCTTAATCACAATATCGGGGGCATTGCGGGCGACTTTTAAGTTGTCGTAATGGGTGCGTATTTTTGCCATAGCGTTATTATTATTTTTTAGATGGAAGCCATCCCTATCCCACACCCTATGGTTAGCATCGGGTGTGGGGCGATGGAAACTATCTTATTTTACCGCCTTCTTGTGGGCGGTTGTTGCGTTTATCGGTTGTGGTTCAAGATAAGCGATATTCAGGTGATCTTCAAGCAAGTATTTACGCGCCACCTCACGCACTTGTTCGGCAGTGACCTGATTGACCTTGCTGACATATTCATCTGCCTTCTGCCAGCCTAAACCTATCGTTTCCAACATCCCCAATTGCATGGCCTGATAAAAATTAGAGTCACGCTCATAGACTGCACTGGCCAACACTTGCGCCTTAATGCGTTGCAATTCGTCTTTTTTAATCAGCTCCTGTTGCAAGCGGCTAACTTGGTCTTTTAACGCCAATTCCAACTCCCAGACGGTTTTACCTTCGGTGGGGGTGGCTTCCAACTCGAACAAATCGGACAGGCGCGAGCTAAAGTTATAACTGGCCCCTGCCGATACGGCAAGTTGCTTGCCGCGTATCAGCTCCTTGCTTAACCGCGCACTGTTGCCACCATCCAATACCCCTGCCAACACTTCCAGCGCGTAGGCTTCCCACTCTTGCCCGGCGGTTTTTAAGGACGGCACTTTATAGGCCAAGGCCACAGAGGGCAATTTGGCAGGAACTTTAACGACCATTTTACGCACACCCAATTGTGGGCTTTCGGTTTGCGGTTTTAACGGTTTGAATTCGCTAGGCTTAAGACCCCCAAAATATTGCTCCGCTAAGGCGAAAACGGCGGCGGTTTGGACATCGCCGACCACGACCAAGGTTGCATTATTGGGCGCGTACCAATGTTCGTACCAGGCTTGCAAATCTTCCACCTGATAATTGGCAATATCGACAGGCCAACCGATAATCGGGTTTTTATAGGGGCTACTGGTGAACGCCATCGCCATGAACTGTTCGGACATTTTCGCTTGCGGATTATCTTCGGTACGCATCCGGCGTTCTTCCGTCACCACTTCCAATTCTTTTTTCAGCTCATCGGCCAGTAAATGCAAATGGCGCATCCGGTCGGCTTCCAACTCAAAGCTCACCGCCAGTTTGGAGGCCGCCATCGTTTGGAAATAGGCGGTGTAATCGTGTCCGGTAAAGGCGTTCTCATCGCCGCCATTTTCGGCGATGATGCGCGAGAATTCACTAGCGGGGTGTTTGTCAGTGCCTTTAAACATCATGTGTTCCAACATGTGCGAAATGCCGGTGATACCGCCAGGTTCATAGCTGGAGCCGACCTTATACCAGACCTGCGACACCACCACAGGGGAGCGGTGGTCTTCTTTAACCAGCACTTTCAGGCCATTGCCCAAGACGCGCTCGGCGACTTGGAGCTGGGCATGGCTGGCAAACACGGGCAAACACAGTAACGCGGCGCCTAATATGCGATGCTTCATAATTCCTCACGATAGGGTTAAAATCCGGCTATCAAACCGACGGTTAATAAAATAGGGGCGGTATCGTGCCGGATTTTAAAATATCTCACCAGCCATTAAAACTGATACGTTAAACTGACCCGATAACCGCTAACATCCTTGCCTGTGGCGCTAAACAAATAATTGCCGGCCAAACTCAAAGCGCTCAGCCAATGCTGGTCATTGACGGCTTTGATTGATATACCCAGTTCATTGTATTGGTCAACAAAGAAATGGGAACCAAAATATTCGGTGTCGGTAAAGTTGGCGGCGACATTGAGCTTATGGCCATAATAATCGCCGTTGACGTTTTTACTTAGCGACAAACCGTTTTTTATAATATAGTTTTGTAAATTAGGGTCTACCGAATAGCCTTTGATGGTAAAGGGCAAGGTCGTGTAGTAGCCCGCCATATTGCCCACGGTCAATTTGAGCGAATTAGGGTCTAAAGATTCCAAATCAAAGGTGTATTTGCTGGTTAATGTGCCTGAGGCGACATGGCCGGCATCGGCCAGATCAAACGAACCTCTCAAGCTATAGGCCACCGCAGGCGTTAACACCCATTTGCTGTTCATCCGGTATTTATAGGCAAAGCCCGCCCCGCCATCATAAGACTGCGCCCCTTGGGTGTCGATATACGTGAACGGGGCGGAGACGATAATCTGTTGCCTGTCATCAAGCTTAAACGTATAGCTTAAGGGCATGGTAAAGGTATCGACCGATTTGCCGCTCAAATCATAATGGCCGTAACGGACACCGCCATCAAAGCGGTTGGCCAACGCGGCTTTTTTAGTTGACCCTGTTGACCAATCGTCGGTTGTACCCAGCAAATAAGCGTTTTCCACCATAATACCCATCAGGCTAGACGGATTACCGCCTATAGGGTCAGCTGAATCTACTTTTGCCAATTGCTTATTGATGGCGGCGTTATAGCTTCTGACCAAATTTTCCACCTTAGTGTCCAATTGCTTGCTCAAACTGCCCGACACCCCACCTGAAGCCGATACGACCACCGATTCCTTGACTCCCAAACCTGGGATAGTGACAATGACATTAGTGGTGGACACTTTGTGGAATTCAATGGGCAGACCTTTAAAATCCATAATAATATCCGCACCCACAGTACTTTTTACACCCGGGAACAGAGCTTGATAATTTTCAGGATGATTAGCAGCTTTGATGGCATCATCAAAACTGGCAAAACCTAGGCTACGCGTAATGCCACCAAGCGTGACAGTGGTCAGAAAATTATCGGCTAAAGCCGCTTGGGTGGCACAAAGCAAAGCGATGGCCGATACTAGTTTGGTACATGTGTGCATGATTATTCCCGCTGAAAAGTTGACTTGGTGGTTTACCAACAAAATATGACCTATAAACAACAACGCGTTGTCGGTCGCCATCATCAACGATAAAGCCAAACACGGCAAGGTATAAAGCACACAGGATTGGGTAATATTACCTAAAATGGCAACATCCTTTTGCAACTACAGGCCATAAAAAAGGCTGGGGGTCAGCCAGCCTTTTTGCCCTCAGATGCCGCTTACTTAATTCAACAAGCCTTGCAACAAGCCATTGAGCTTATGCACAAACGCCGCCGGATCTTCTAATTGCCCACCTTCGCTTAAAATCGCTTGGTCAAACAAAATGTGTGTCAAATCGTCAAAACGACTATCGTCTTG
>JAQTNZ010000075.1:6798-8569 GCA_028713595.1 Methylovulum sp.
CGCACGACCAAGGCGTGGTCAGGGTTGATTTCAAAAATCGGCTTTCTGCCCATCCCCATGCCGCCCATCAATTGGCCCGCATCTTTCATAATACGCTCCATGTTCAGGCTCATGCCATAAACATCGGCGACCAAACAAGCGGGGGATTCGGTCAAACGGTGGCTTAAACGCACTTCGCTGACCTTGTCGCCCAGCACGTCTTTAATCTGTTTCAGCACCGATTCAAAATCATGGCTGACTTCTTCTTGGGCTTTTTTCTCTTCTTCGCTGTCCAGCTTACCCAAATCCAAATCACCTTTAGCGACGGACTGCAAATGTTTGTCGTCAAAATCGCTTAAATTAGTGACCAGCCATTCGTCAATACGGTCGGACAACAACAGCACTTCAATGCCTTTTTTACGGAAAATTTCCAGATGCGGGCTGTTTTTGGCCGCCGCAAAACTGTCCGCCGTGACATAATAGATTTTGTCCTGGCCTTCTTTCATGCGGCTGACATAGTCTTCCAAGGTCACATCTTGGGTGTTGTTGTCATTATGGGTAGATGCAAAGCGCAGCAACTTGGCGACACGCTCCTTATTGCTGTGGTCTTCGATAATGCCTTCCTTCATGACCGGGCCAAAATCAGTCCAGAATTTGGCATAGTTTTCAGGCTCGTTTTTCGCCAAACCTTCCAGCATCCCCAGCACTTTTTTCACCGCGCCGGATTTGATGGCGCTGATTTGCTTGCTTTGTTGCAAAATCTCGCGGGAAACGTTCAACGGTAAGGAATTGGCATCAATAATACCCCTGATAAAGCGCAAATAACGCGGCATCAGCTGTTCGGCATCATCGGTGATGAACACTTTGCGGATATACAGCTTTACGCCATGCTTGGCATCCCTGTCCCACAAATCAAATGGCGCACGGGCAGGCACATACAGCAACAAGGTATACTCGTTGGTGCCTTCAACCTTGCTGTGGACATGGGTCAGCGGGTCTTGATAGTCATGGCCGACATGTTTATAAAATTCATTGTAATCGCTATCAGAAATGTCCTGACGTGATTTAGTCCATAAGGCGGAAGCGCTGTTGATGGTTTCCTCAACGATTTCCGGTGCGGCTTTTTCTTTAGCTTCGGCACCCTCTTCGCCTTCTTCCGGCTCGTCGCCGTAACTGGGCGCAGCTTCTTTGTCCATCACGATAGGCAAAGAAATATGGTCGGAGAATTTTCTGATAATCGAGCGGATACGATAACCGTCTAAAAACTCACTTTCCGATTCTTTCAGGTGCAGGATGATTTGTGTGCCACGTCCGGCTTTTTCGACGGTTTCCAGCGTGTAATCACCTTCCCCGGCGGATTCCCAACGGGTCGCCTGGTCAACAGGTGCGCCCGCTTTACGGGTGATTAAGGTGACTTTATCGGCGACGATAAACGCCGAGTAAAAGCCCACGCCGAATTGGCCGATCAGCTCACTGTCTTTGGCTTGATCGCCTGTCAATGCGTCAAAAAATTGTTTGGTGCCGGATTTGGCAATCGTGCCGATATGCTCTTGCACTTCTTCACGGGTCATACCGACACCGTTGTCGGTAATGGTGATGGTGCCTTGGTCTTTATCAAACTCCAAACGGATTTTTAACTCACTGTCACCTTCGTACAGGCTTTCATTTGATAAGGCCAAAAAACGCAGCTTATCGGCGGCATCGGAGGCATTGGAAACCAACTCGCGCAAGAAAATTTCCTTGTTGCTGTACAAGGAGTGGATCATTAAATGTAGCAGGTGCTTGACTTCGA
>JAQTNZ010000076.1 GCA_028713595.1 Methylovulum sp.
GGCTATTCCTCTTTGGCCTACCTGAAAAAATTTCATATTGATTATTTAAAAATCGACCAATCTTTTGTCCGTAACCTGCATATCAATTCTGATGATATGACCTTATGCGAAGCGATTATTGTCATGGCCCACAAGTTGGGCATAACGGTGATCGCCGAAGGCATCGAAACAACGGAGCAGCGTGATCTGCTGACCGCCGCCGGCTGCGACTATGCCCAAGGCTATTTGTTTTCCAAGCCCGTGCCCCCGGATGAGTTTGAAAAGTTATTTGTTGTTTGTTAGGAGCAGTAGTGCTGGCGCTTATGTGGGGGCAATTATTCGCGTTTACGGCAGCTTGTGTGCATTGCCAAAAACTGTCCCTAAAATGGGGGATGATGGTTTTATCTCCCATCCCCCATGTAAAAGCCAATGGTTACGGTGTGGTATTGACCAAAACGCTGACGGTACTGTCATTAAGGTTGGTCGCCATCACATCCAATCTGCCATCACCGCTCACATCGGTCACGGCTAAAGAACCTGGGTTGTCTCCGGTGGCGTAGTCGGTTTTGGCAAGAAAAACGCCATTGCCTTTGCCTGGTAAGACGCTGACGGTGTTGCTGCCGCCATTAGCGACCACCAGGTCAGGCTTGCCGTTGCGGTCAATATCCGCCACTACCACCGCAAACGGGTCAGTACCCGTACTATAGTCCACTTTGGTCTTAAACGTGCCGTTACCGTTGCCCAGCAAAATGCTGACGGTATTGTCATTGGCATTAGGAACCACCAGATCCGGTTTGCCGTCACGGTTGACATCGTCCACCAGCGCCGAGAACGGGCTGGTGCCTGTTGGATAATCGACTTTAAAATTAAATGTGCCATTGCCTTTGCCCAACAGGACACTGACAGTGTTGCCGCTATAGTTTGTGGTGACCAGATCGGCCTTGCCATCACGGTTGACATCGCTGACCGCCACGGATTGGGGGAATGAACCGACTATAAAATCGGCTTTGGATGGGAATGCGCCGGTACCCGTGCCCAAAAGCACACTGACCGAGTTGCCGCCTGCGTTGACCACCGACACATCCGGTTTGCCGTCACGGTTGACATCACCCAAAGCCAGCGCGTAAGGGTTTGTCCCGACCACATAGTCATTCTTGGGTTGGAACGTGCCATCGCCATTGCCCAGCAAGACGCTGATAGTGTTATCGCTATAGTTGGCGGTGACCAAGTCGGGCTTGCTGTCGCGATTAACATCGCCTATCACCACGGCATTGGTGTTGCCACCCGCCGCATAATCGCTTTTAGGCAGGAACGTCTCGGTGCCGTTACCCAGCAAAACGCTGACGGTATTGGCGCCGATATTGGCAGTGACCAGATCGGCCTTGCCATCTTTGTTGACATCTCCGCTCGCCAAGGCAATCGGGGTCGCACCCGTGGCATAGTCCACCTTGGCATTAAACGTGATGGGGGCGGCTTGTGCAAACTCAGGTGCGCACAAGGTAAGGCTGCTAATAGCCACTGTCAGCAGGCAAAAAGAGGGCTTGATAGTTTTTTTCATGATCGCTTCCTGGTAGATGTTATAAGTTGCTATAGTGTGCAAATGGCAACTTAAGCAACTGCCAAAACCCAATGTTTTGACGCAGATAACTATAAGCGATAAGCTATTGATTTTAATGTGATGAAATTACCTCTGCCCAGAGTAATATCTACCCTAAAACGGCAAATTTGCACATGGGCAATGGCATTGAAAAAAGGGGGGGATGACAAAATCCATCGTGTTAACAAATCCTTTCCATTTCTTCAAAAGATAGTCCATAATAAGAGTTGACAGAATATGGCGGCTTAGGGTATAAGCCCGCCTTTTTTATTCCGATAACACCCAATCCGATCAATTACAATAATAAATGTTATCGTGCTAGGCTAACCGACTAACCCAAATAAACGACTCTGCATAGTGCAGATGAGGAGAGACCAGATGAAACAAAATAGATTTTCAATCATCATGTTATGGTTCTTTTTAAGTTTTTTCATTATGCCGTACGGATACGCAAGTATCGTTATTGACAACACCAATAATGGCACAAACGCGTTCATCGGCAGTAAAAATTTTACTAATTCCACCTTTGTGGCTAAATTATTTACAACGCCGACAACAAGACTTCACTTGACCGACATGCTGTTAGGCCTTTCCAGTTCAGGGTCGGCGGGTGCTTTCACCTTGAATGCCAAGCTTTATGTGACCGATGGCAGCCACCTGCCAACCGGATCTGCCTTGGTGAGCGTGTCAAAGAGCTTCTCATTAGGGGCTTCTGGAACGGGAGCCTACTACGACTGGTCTTTAGTCGGGGGAGCGTTTGATGCTTACCATCTTTTGGCGAGCACCCAATATGCTTTGGTCTTCTCAACCTCCACGTCAACGGCGGCCAAGTGGTTGGCCGCAACGCCTACCACTTATACGGCTTACCAAGGTTTCTCATTCAATGGTAGCGCCCAAAGCACAGATAGCGGAAGCACTTGGGGTACGTTAAGCAACAGCGGGGCTTTTGAGCTATCTTCCTCGCCTATCCCTGAACCTTCCGCATTTTTTCTCTTTGGTATTGGTGGTTTGGTTCTGGCATGGATTCGAAAAGCACCGGGTTCGAAAAGCACCGGGTCGGAAAATTGGATTTTAGGGCGTGTTTATAAACGTCTTTACCGTGTCCGATAGCCCATAGCCTATGCACGACTGGACATTGGTTTCCATCTTGGTTGAATGGGCAAAAGGCATGATCACCCTGACTTTTATCAGTTATAAGCTGGGTCATGTTTGCTTAAGCGCCGAAGGCTTGACCCGGTTGGTTATTCCAAAATACGATGAATGGGGGGAGAGCGTGTCGGTAAATAACGTATACGGCCCCATTCGGCTTGATGATGGGAGTTACCGTTTGGAATTGGCAATCCAATCCGGTGATACCATTGTCCTTGAGGCAAAATCCATACAAATGCCCGTAATAACTACGGAATGAAGTGTCCGCCGTTTATAGGCTAAGCCCTTAAGTCGGGATGGCTTAAGGGCTTAGCCCATAATCAACCTATGTATTAAGCCTGTCGGACACCGACACTGATAGTGGATTCCCACTGGAAGTATCCGTACAATTGCTGGGTTTGCCCGTCATCCGCCAAGGCATAGAGGGCAAAATTAATATACAGGTTTTCCACCCCCGGCATTGCCACCTTGGTGTCCAAACTGGCGAAATTCATGCTCTCCAATACCGCAGGCAAACCATTGTCGGAGGCGTTATCCGGCTCCACCGCACCTTCTAGGGTCACCAAATTGGATTTGAATGCCCGAAATACCTTATTCCCTGAACAGTGCTTCATCCCGTACAAGATCACGGCATCATCGGAATTGCCATAGACGGAGACGGCCCGAAATGATACTTCCTCGCCTTTGTTGGCCAAAAAGGCTAGGTCGGCATTCACCGGATTGCCGCTGATGTGGCCTACCCCGCTACTTAGCATGAACTGGCCGCTATTATCTATAGATGTGGGCCTGCCGGCATTTTTGCTGGGGGCTACATAACGGGCTTTGACAGATTCGGTATTAATCACCATGAGGATGGCGTTTTTATTTTTAGATGGCATAACAGTAACCTGTTAATCAGGGGTAAGTGGGTATTTTGAAAATGGCTAAGGAACGTGCATAAAATAAATCATTATCGTGAGGCGGTTTCCTCTTTGGAGCGCGGGCATCTTGCCCGCAAGAGCGGGCAAGATGCCCGCGCTCCAAGACCCGTACCCTTTAGCGTTTGCCTGAATTATTTCCTACCCATTCCTAACCAAAACCGCATCGCCCTCTCGCAAGCGATGCGGCTTAGCTTGTGTCCTAGCCTATTAAGCTACCGTGATGGTAGGATCCCAATAGTAGTATCCATACAGGTTTTGGGTTTGTCCATCATCCGCCAAAGTATAAAGCGCGATGTAGACATAAAAGTTTTCTGTGCCCGATGCCTTTACTTTTGAATCCAAGCTGCTGAAATTGATGGATGCTTGGTCGGCTGGCAAACCGTTGTTGCTAGTGGTGTTAGGCATGACCGCCCGTTGTCTGTTGACTTGGTTGGAGACAAAAGTGTTAAACACTTGCGCGCCGCTCCAGTAGTTAATCCCGTAAACGATGACGGCATCATCGGAATTGTCATAGATTGACGTGCCTGTGAAGCCCACAAAATCACCCACGTTGGCTTTGAAATTCAGGTCGGCAGTGCCTTGGCCGCTGATAACGCCCCGTGATCCGGTGACGATCATGAATTGGCTGCTGTGGTTGATGCCTTTAGGGTTGTTGGGGTCCAAAGGCAGGTTAGGCGGGAAATTGGCCTTGACATACTCGGTGTCAATGACCACCAGTATGTTAATGTTTTGGGAACTTGACGCTCTGTCTTCTGCTAATTCTGACATAAAACTGACCTTTTTGATTGTCCCTACTCGTATGGCTTTTCGGTTGCGCCCCGTTTTTTAAAGTGGGTTCTGGACTCCACGTTTTTGGCGGCGATAACAACCCCCCCCATAAGCCTTAACTCCCTTTTTGAGTCGGCTTTTATGCTGACCCTGACTCCAAGCACCACAGGCCGCTATTTTTAATAGGCACAACTAGGGCGTAGTTAAGTCAATAATGGAGAGTCATTATCGCGTTTAGACATAGAATAACAACTGGCTTATGTTATTGCTAGTAACTATTACCAAAATTAATAAGCATAAATACCATTTTGATATTTGTGTGCTAAAATAGCCTGTGTATCAATCGCTTATGTTTTTGGCTATTTTGGGTGTTTTTTAGAAAGTGTGAACTGGGTAGCGCATTTTTTCTGATATGGGCGGCAATAGTTGCGGAAAAGGCATCGGAATGGTGCAAAATGCTTTAGCACCTTGGGAGTTTTTGATAAGGTGGGGAGTGGGTTTGGTTTTGTTGCCATTAACTTAATGGCAGTGGGGGAGAGAGCGTGCTTATCTAGTTGGCTAAGCTTTTGTTGGGCAAACGTGGTGGATAAATAATCCCAATTAAAGTTGAAAGATTTGCTCTTCAATCTTAGCCAATTCCCTAATAAAAACGCGGAAACTGGGGTCTTTTGCGGCTACTGCATCAATGTGTTTTCGCGCCAGAAAAGGTCGGCTAAAATCATTGTAACAGCGATACGTTTTTTCGGGTTTTGGCAATTTTTTGTCTTTTTGTGCTAAGCGATCTAAGGCATCAAAACAACCTACAATCTTAGGCTTGTTGAGCGATTGTTTATTATAGTGGGCATAAAGCCAGCATTCTAAAGAATGGACGCTAATGGCAAAGATAATTTTTGCCGATTGTTGCTGGTAAAAGCCCTGCTCACCGCTGTCGATGATGGCGATCAACTTACTGACCACCTTGTCTATTAAGGCTTCGGGAGTAAGCGGGTTGTTTTCGGCATCAGAATGCGCGACATCAAAGCCTTTTTCGGGGGCGACATCGGTATCGACCTGAATGATAATGAATTGGGTATTCAGCACATCTTCACGAAACCGCTGGCTACCCAAATAATGGTTAAGCAATCCTGTCCAACCGCCAATTTCCCCAACTTTTTGTTTTTGGGTGGTTTCGTCAAAAGGCGGTTGCAGCCTAGTTATGGCCTCGTCCAAGTCTGGATTGTCAAAATATCCGCACAAAATGTTTTCAATCGTGATCTGATCGGTCACGCCTTCACAGGCCAAGCCAAATAGCATCGGCTTAAAACCCTTTCGGCAAGCCGCCTAAATAGCCGCGCAGGAAGGCTTCTGACAATTTTAAATCTTCACCGCTTGCTGATACGGGCTTGTCTTTTAAGGTCTGTCGTTTAAAACGGGTGTGGCCTTGTTTGTTACGCGAGACTACGAACAAGCATTGTTCCTCATCACCCAAATTAATGCCGTCCAAAATCGCGGGGTTGTGGGTGGTGACAAACACCTGCTTGTCGTATTTTTCCGCCAAGCGCACCAGTTCTTTAATCAATTTGGTACACAGCGCGGGGTTAAGCGCGACATCAATATTATCAATTGCGAAAATTTTCGGGGTATCGTCCGACACCATCAGGGCAATATAAAACAGCACAAATAAAAAGCCTTCATTGGCACTGCGTTGGTCAAAATCAGTGCTTAAATAACGGTCGGTGATGGTGACTTTATCTTCGTGGGATGATAAGTCTTGCGGTATGTCAAGCTTGTCGTACCAGTCAAAAAGCTGTAAGGACGTGTGGATTTCTTCGCGCTGTTCGGGTGATTTGCTTTGGATGACTTTTAACAGTTTCAGCAAGCCTTCCCCATTGATTCCTAGTGGTTCAATTTGGCCTTCTTTTGTGAAGTTTCTTAGTGCGGTATTTTCAGGGGAGTAGATTAGGAAGTTTTTTAGTTGGTTTTGTCCACTTTTAGTGAAAGTGTTTTGTTCAAGATATTTTTTGCTATCATTTTCGCTTGCATCTAATAATACGTTTGCAAGGGATGCTAAAGAGATTTTAGTTTTTAAAATAGCTTCTTCAAGCCCTTGAAACTTCTGTTCAATATCTTGTGATAATTTTATTGTGGTAACGAATTCAGATTCTAGCCATCTCCATTTTGAATAAGGTTGATTGTCATTTATTAAAGTATATTTTCCTGACACATCTGATTTTTGAAAATCCACACGAATTTGTATGGGTTTTCTAAGGCTTTCCTCAGCAAAGGCCGACCGCATCAATTGCGGCTCAGTTACCCGAATTCCCCTCGATGTCAAAAATTCATTATCCAGTTTATCAGCCGCTGCCGCCCCTGCTAAAGCAATTGCTTCCAACACATTACTTTTCCCGCAACCGTTTTCGCCGATAAGCACATTAAAGCGCCCGACTTCCAACGTCAGGTCAAACAGGGATTTGTAATTGTTGATATGCAGTTGACGGATCATGTGCGGTAGGGTTTTCCGGCTGAAAATGAAGGCTTAAATCATAACATACCCGAACTGGGTTTGTGTAAACGCCTATTTTTGATGTTAGCTTAGTGCTATGGGGATGTTATTAACCGTAAAGGACACGAAGTTTTACCGATATACCTTGGTAAGCTTCGTGCCTTTCGTGGTTAATGTCTTAAAACTACAGATGATTGAGTAGGATTTTTAGGATTATGGCAATGGGCTTTTACCCATCCCGTCCTAGTTATCCGTAACCGCCCCCAAAGAAGCCGAGTTAACCAGCTTGGCGTACTTAGCCAGCACCCCACGGGTATAACGCGGCTCCGGTTGCTGCCACAATCCAAGCCGCCGCGCCATTTCGTGTTCGTTGACGTGCAGGGTCAAGGCATTGTTTTCGGCATCAATGGTGATGGTGTCGCCGTTTTCGATGATGGCTAAGGGGCCACCGACGTAGGCTTCGGGGGTGATGTGGCCGACTACGAAACCGTGGGTGCCGCCGGAAAAACGCCCGTCGGTGATTAAGGCCACTTCTTTGCCTAAGCCTTTGCCCATGATGGCGGAGGTGGGGGAGAGCATTTCGCGCATCCCTGGGCCGCCTTTGGGGCCTTCGTAACGGATAACAATGACATCGCCTTTGACAATATCGCCGTTCAGGATGCTTTGCAGGGCTTGTTCTTCGGCATCAAACACTTTTGCCGTACCTGTAAAGCACAGGCCTTCTTTACCAGTGATTTTCGCCACCGCGCCTTCGGGGGCGAGGTTGCCATACAGTACCACCAAGTGGCTGTCTTTTTTGATCGGGTTGCTTAAGTCATGGATCATGTCTTGGCCGTCGGGGTACGGGGCGACTTCGGCGAGGTTTTCCGCCAAGGTTTTACCGGTGACGGTCAGGCAGTCGCCGTGCAACAGGCCGGCTTCCAGTAAGACTTTCATCAACGGTTGGATACCGCCGATTTCAATCAGTTCGGCCATTTGGTAGCGGCCACTGGGCTTTAAGTCCGCCAACAAAGGCACGTGTTTGCCGATACGGGTAAAATCGTCCAGCGTGATGTCCACTTTGGCGGCGTTGGCCATAGCTAAGATATGCAGCACGGCGTTGGTGGAGCCGCCGAGGGTGATGACTACGGTGATGGCGTTTTCAAAGGCGGCTTTGGTCATGATGTCGCTGGGTTTGATGCCTTTTTTCAGCAATTCCAATACCGCCGCGCCCGCACGTTCGCAGTCCAGGCGTTTGTCGTTGGAAATGGCGGCTTGTGCCGAGCTGTTAGGTAGACTCATGCCTAGGGCTTCAATAGCTGAGGCCATGGTGTTGGCGGTATACATGCCGCCGCAAGAACCGGCGCCTGGGATAGCTTTGGCTTCGATTTGCGCCAGTTCGGCATCGTCGATTTTGTTGTTGGCCCGCGCTCCGACCGCTTCAAACACTGACACGACATCGAGTTTTTTGTCTTTGTGGCAACCGGGCATGATAGTGCCGCCGTAGACGAAAATCGCCGGACGGTTGAGGCGGGAAATGGCGATCATGCAACCGGGCATGTTTTTGTCACAGCCACCGATGGCGACCACGCCGTCAAAACCTTGGCAACCGACTACGGTTTCTATGGAGTCGGCAATGACTTCGCGTGACACCAGCGAGGATTTCATGCCTTCGGT
>JAQTNZ010000077.1 GCA_028713595.1 Methylovulum sp.
CCTGCGCCGCAATGCGTAAACTCGTGCATATTGCCTTCGCCATCCTCAAAAACAACACGCCCTTTGACCCGCTCCATAAAACTAAATTATCGCTTGCATAACTCGTTTCAAGACGGTATCTACATCGCTATTAAAATCAAAAAACCGACCCTTGACACCCTCACCCAAAAAAGCCCCCCGCACTCACGCGGGGGAAGAGTGGGCTAAGGCACAAACCAGTCAGATTTACACTCGTTCCCACGTGCCACGTACCCTCTGGGGCATAAATCACTGCCATTAAGTTAAGGATTTGTGCCTGTAATTTCAACAAGATAGAAGAGATGTTCTCGTTCCCACACGCTGTGTGGGAACGAGTGTTCTTTTATTAATAATGCGTAACCCATATACCCACCACCCCAAAAAACCCGCCCGGCACACGAGATTAACCCGGGCGGTATACAGGGGAAGGCACAACCAAAGTCCAGGCTGTCCGTTTGCCCAAGGCCATCACCTTAGGCGGAAAAAAGTCCGGTTTATCTGTCTTAGCGCCCGAAAACGCCGATGCGTCTGGCGGTAAGTGCCGGGAAAACCGAAAAAACCCATATTGGTTCGCGGGTCTATTGCCCGCGCTCCCTAAAAATA
The DNA here is from genome assembly GCA_028713595.1 of Methylovulum sp. Classification (GTDB taxonomy): domain Bacteria; phylum Pseudomonadota; class Gammaproteobacteria; order Methylococcales; family Methylomonadaceae; genus Methylovulum. Next base: position 622 of record JAQTNZ010000077.1, read on the forward strand.
TAGCAAGCTTAAGCAGAGAGGATAGCAACTGCGTGGCAATAATATAGCAATTGCTATCTAGCAAGTCAATAGCATTTGCTGGTTGTGTTTTATTAAGCATTTGCTAAAATCCGAATATGACCGACATGAACACGATCCGCCTCACCAACTTACAAGTGCTTGCCAAAAAGTACGCGAGCCAACGCGCCTTAGCGGATGCGTTAGACTTTACGCCCGGTTATATCAACCAGTTGCTGACCCAAAAACGCTCGATAGGGGAAAAAATCGCCCGCAAAATCGAGGGGCAATTAAGCTTGCCGCCGTTTTGCTTGGACCAAAAAGACTCCAAGCCGCTGACGATAGAATCTAATGCCGAATTTATCGGCGGTTTTGACGAATGGGATCACACCACCCCGCTCGGTGACGATGAAGTGGAGTTGCCGTTTTTTAAGGAGGTGGAACTGTCCGCCGGTACCGGCAAGTTCCATGTCGAAGAAAACCACGGGGCTAAGTTGCGCTTTTCTAAAGCCTTGCTGAAAAGCAAAGGCATCGCCTACAGCGCCGCCGCCTGTGTGCGGGTGTCCGGCGACAGCATGGAGCCGATCATCCCCAGCGGCACCACCGTCGGCATCGACACCGCCAACACCCGCATCGTCGATGGCAATATGTACGCCATCGACCACGGCGGCCACCTACGCATCAAGCGCCTATACCGCCTACCCGGCGGCATCATCCGCATCAACAGCCGCAACCCCGACTACCCCGACGAGTTCTACGACGAAAGCGAGGGCACTATGCGCGTGATTGGGCGGTTGTTTTGGTATTCGGTGTTGTTGTGAGCGGCTTGGCAATGTGGTAAGGCGCATAATGCGTCCTACGCGCTAATTGGAGAATAGGGTGAAAAATATTCAAGTTATTGATGGGGCAGACAACTGCACCTATAATCTCTATGCTGCGACAGATGCGGAGTTTGAAGAGATTTTTCCAAATGGCACCAATGTCGAATTTGTTGAAGACTTCTTTGACAGAGTTGGGGAGAGACACGCTATAGAAATTACAAGCAATCTGTGGAAGCGCTTAGTAAACAAGAGCGAAGCACAAGGCATTCACGGCACCCTTTTTTACCAATTACTTCATAAGAAGCGCTACTACCCAACAAAAAAGGAATCGGAGAGAAGGGTGCTATAGCGAGTAACACGGTAAGAGCCGTAGGTTGGGGTGCACTGCCATTAAGTTAAGGATTTATGATTGTAATATCAACAAGATAGGATTGACCGTTCGCCCTGAGCCTGTCGAAGGGTGGACGGTTAATCCGGTCATGGTTCGACAAGCTCACCACGAACGGATTAACTTACTACGACCTTAACTCAATAGCATTTTCTATGTCATTGAATAAAAATAGGGCCGTAGGTTGGGGTGAGGTACGAACCCCAACACAATAAGGTAGGGTGGTCGGGTGTGTTGACATGTTGGGGTTCGCAAGCTCACCCACAACCTACGGGCTATGTTCCGGCTTACCCACAGATAGAAACAGCAGCCCCCCCCCAAACCACCCATTATTTTTATAGTATGGCGATTAAATTCCATCCAGAACAAGGGGCGATACTGGCGTGTGATTTTCAAGGGCTGGTTCCGCCAGAAATGGTCAAGCGCCGGCCTGTTATTGTCGTTTCACCCAGATTGCGCCATAGGACAGGGCTATGTACTATTGTCCCCTTAAGCACTACCCCACCGCCCCACATTGCCGCTTACCACTACAAGCTGCACATGGACCCCGTTTTACCGCACCCTTATGATGCCAGTGCCCATTGGGTTAAAGCCGATATGGTTTACACGGTTTCATTTGACAGGCTCCATTTAATGTTTGACGGGAAAGATGCCAGTGGCAAAAGGCACTATGACCTTAGGGTGATTGATAAGGCCGATCTGATTAAGATACAGCAGTGTGTGCTCCACGGATTAGGATTAACGGCATTGACGGATTACTTATAATTTTGTATGATATTACGGTTTCCCGCTCTGCGCTTAGCATCGGGCTTAAGTCCACTTAGGTGGCCGCCGTACACAGGAGATTGCAATCCGATACGGTGTCTTAATGGGGCCTTGTGATTTTTCACAGGGCCTTTTGCTTTTTACGGCCTACAAAATCCTTGGTATTCGGCCAATAATGGCTCAAATAAACCTCTGGCACCGTTTTTTTCCTATTTTCGCGCTCTATAAATACGTCTTACCGTGTTAAATTAAGCGAGTAATGCACATAACGCGCTAATGCATTCCGTAGGCTGCATCGCAGCCTGTTAGGTTCCAACCGTCCGGCGCACGTCTAGCGCCCCACACCCTACGCGCCTTCCCCCCCGCCAATTAACCCCAATTTTCCGGCCTTCCGGCCATAAGCCCCTAAACCCCATCTGCCGCCCGCCTTTATTTTTAATAATTTTTGTCTTTATTATCAATGCATTAACCATTTAAAAACCAATTTTGTGGATTATTGGCTTTTTTTTCGGTAATAATTCATTTCATTGGTGGTTGGCTTGGTATATAGTCAGCAACAGGCCGGTTGTAACGGTTGTTTGCACGCCAACCGATGGCCTGGGCCATCTTTATAATAAGCTAGGGGAATACGGGTATGTCTAAATTACTTGAAGAGCATGACTTTGAAAGCGCCGCGCACCTTTTGGATTGTGATGTCGCGGCGGTTAAGGCGGTGGCGGAGGTGGAAAGCGGCGGCGCGGGTTTTTTGCCCGATGGCCGGGCAAAGATACTGTTTGAGGGCCATATTTTCTATAAATACACCAAGGGGGCTTATGAGAAGGGGCATCCGAGCATTTGCTACCCGCACTGGACCAAAAAATTCTATCTGGGCGGCGCTAAGGAATATGAGCGCTTGGCGGAAGCGGAAACATTGGATAAGACCGCCGCGCACATGTCGGCCAGTTATGGCAAGTTTCAGATCATGGGGTTTAACTTCGCCCTCTGTGGCTTCACCTCGGTCAATGCTTTTTACGAGGCCATGCAAACGGATGAGGGCGCGCACCTGAACGCGTTTTGTGGTTATCTCAAGCACACGGGGTTGGATGCGGCGCTGCGCAAGCACCAATGGGCGGCTTTTGCCAAAGGCTATAACGGCAGCGAGTATTGGAAGAACAAGTACGACGAGAAGCTGGCACAGGCTTACGCCAAATATGACCATGAGTAAGCCAGCCACCCTTTAAGCGGAGGAAAAAGCCTCATGTTCTTTGACAAAACCGATAAGCAAATACGCGCCGCCACCGCCACCATTGCCGCCACCGTTGCCGTGGTTGCCGCCGCCAAAGCCGCCGCTGCCGCCGATACTGCGGTGGCTGCCGTGGTCGCTTTTGCGGCCACTAAAACCGCCGAAGCCGCCGAAGCGGCTGAAGCCGCCGCCCAAGCCAATGATGTTGTCGCCGCTGCTGAGGCTCTGGTCAAAACCACCGAAGCTGCCGCCAAAGCCAACCCTGGCGACCCCGCCGCCCAAGATGCCGCCCAAGAGGCTGTCGCAGCGGCTGACAAAGCCAAAGAAGATGCCACGGCCAAAGCCGCTGTCGCTAAAGTCGCCGCCGCTGTCGCCAAAGCCGCCGCCACCAAAATTGATGGCCCGTCATCGGCACAGATGCCGCCCAATGATTCTTGGTTAGGTAAATATATAGCGCCGATGATTGCCCTGCTCACTGTCATTTTGACATTTGTAATGTTCGGGTACTTTATCCATGTTGCCAACGGGCCAGTACAAGAAACGCGGGTGCTGTATCATGCGGAAAGTGAATATAAACAGGAAAATTCAAAGCTTGACATCATGCCGGAAGGGCCTGAAAAAGTGCAGCAAACCAAAAAGGTGAAGACGTTACTGGAAGATGTGGTTAATGCCAGAGCTGATCTGGAGGAGTCAAAAGAGCGGCGCGGCATGTTGAAAGATTTCATCATTTTTATTTTGGGGGTTCTCTCATCAACACTAACGACCATTTTTAGTTACTATTTCGGCAGTTCCAAAGGCAGCACCCGAAAAGATGAAATGTTGAACGACCTTGCTAAAGGCGCCGGAAATACCGGGACATAACGCCCTAAGGTGCCGGGCAAAACCGCTGGCCCGGCCACCCGTGGCAATAATGGGGTCGGGTCAGCAAAACCCAAATAACACCTATTAACCCTATAGGATTTATGGTAGCTTACCGCAGACAATCCGGGCAACGTTTCGGGACAAAAACGCCACCCTCACCATCAATGGCGGCTTACAATAAAACCGTTGGGCATGACACGCGGATAAGGAATGGGTAGGAAATAATTCAGGCAAACGCTAAAGGGTACAGGCCTTGGAGCGCGGGCATCTTGCCCGCAAAGGCGGCAGTGCCACTGCCATTAGGTTAATGGCAGTGGCGGGCAAGATGCCCGCGCCCCGATTATGCCGAGATTATTTTATGCACGTTCCTAAGCTAGGAAAACACAGACAACAACGCTGTTGCTGGCTATGCTGATGCTGGGCGGGGCGATCAGGGGCTTGGGCGCAGCCGGTTTTGGTGCGCACTGCCAGAACGTGATCCATATTGATATTGATGGCACGGCACGATAAAAGCCCCGCAGCCCCGTGTGCCGTTAAAAAACCCATGGGCGCAAGCGCCCTCACCCACCGACAGGAGAACCACCGATGAACAGACAGATAGCCTTAACCGCCACCCTTATGAGTGTCTTGGCTTGGAGCCAAGCCAGCGTGGCGGACGTGTACGAAGAAGATTTTGAGGACGGCCAGGCACAACTGTGGGCGCCGCAAAAACCAGGGCAATGGCAGGTGGCCGGCAAGCCGGAAATCAACCAGTATTATCAGGCCAAGGCCGGCACAAGTTTTAATGGCGGCATGGTTTCAACCCTGGGCGGTACCGACTATCGGAATGTCGATTACCGTGTGTCCGTCAAGCATGACAACGATGGCATTTTGGCAACCTACATCCTTTTCCGTGCCACCCCCAATTTCCAGGGCTGTTTTAGCCTTTGCTCCACCAGCAAAGGTACGGGCTATGCGTTTGGCATTGTTGCCGGAGAGTTTTGTTTCTATAAAATAAACCACGGTGTGACCACCACTATCCAGTCATGGACAAGGTCAAGCTATCTAAAGCCCATTAAGCAATGGAACAAGTTGCGGGTCATCGCCAAGGGCAGTAGCTTTAAGTTTTACATCAACGATGCGCTGGTCTACCGCTATACCGACACCGACCAGCCCATCCGCTCAGGCCAGATGGGCCTGTTAGGCTACAGCGGCACTTCATACCCGACCACGCACGGCTATGACAACATCAGCGCCACGCCGTTGCCCGCCGCCTTAAACACCACCGCCGAAACGGAAGAAACCCTCAGCCCCGAACAGGAACAGGCCAACGCCTTCCCATTGGTTGGTTTTGGCCCCGATGGCTTGCCGGCACAGTAACCATCCCACGGTGGGGCGCTGCGGAATGCGCCTTACCGCGTTGCCATTAAGTTAAAGTTTTTTGTATTTATTATCAATAGGATACGATTATAGAGCCGTAGATTGGGGTGAGCTTGCGAACCCCAACATGTCAACACACACGACCAACCTACGGGCTGTCATTACTCTCGCCCCAAGGATTGGTCATGGCAACGCCAAGAACTTTTGCCATGCGCATACCCCGCTAATAGCGCAGTGGTGACGACAAAAGTATCATGCACCTTATTCTCTTCACATATCATTGCCAAGGCCCTTGCATTATTTATTACCGCTTCGGCCTCAGATATTGGCGGGTCAATACCATCCCATATACAATCAAGACGGGCTTCAAAGCCAGGATTGTGCCAAATCCCACCCTCAATCCTTACCACCACAAAACCCTGTCCAAATGCCTTAATGCAGACATCTTGAGCGGCGGTGGCGGTCAATTTCATAACAACCGATCCGTTCAACTCAAAAAAATCATTTGGAGAATCATATACTATGGCTTTATCGATCTTCATTACCATGCTCACTTCCAGGTTATGACTGTCTGGAACCCAGCGCGTAGCCCGTAGATTGGGGTGAGCTTGCGAACCCCAACATGTCAACACACGCGACCACCCTACCCCGTTGTGTTAGGGTTCGTACCTCACCCCCATACGCATCAACTTAAGAAAAAGCACAGCCATTATCAAAGCGTTGCGAGGTGTTGGGTTAGGCTTGGCTTTTCTTGGGTTTTGAGAGCAACCGTGCTTGAAACGTTCCGCCAATTCTTTCAACAATCCGGTCAAGGCCGCCAAGTCATTGATGCAGGCCGCCAAGCCAGCGTAGGGCGCATTAGACGATAGTAATGCGCCGGATGATTGAAGCCCAACATGCGGTGCAATACGGCTATCGCCTATTGCCCCCTACGGAGTGCGCCTTACCGCGTTACTTGCTAATGCGCCCTACGCGGGCTTATAATTTCCAGGCCGCTTTTGCTCCCTCAATAAAGAATTGAGCAACAGGATGATCAATCATCGTTTCTAAAGCTGCAAAACTACCTGCTTGAATGCCTTTCAAAATTCGAGATTTTAGCTCTGGATTTTTTTCTAATTGATCCACTGCCTTTGCTCCCAGAACTCTTTTACTATCATTAGGACAATCTGAATATAGCTGTTCTAGTAATGCCTTGATGTCTTTAGAAGCTTGGACTAAATCTTGAGGGTTATTGATTTGGGTATCAATTTTGTTACCCATGACTTTATCGTTTCCAATATTATCTCCTGAACCATATTGATTAATTGAATTTCCCATAACTAACCCCTGAATAATGATTTGTAATTTTTTGTGGTCAATACCCGCTTTTAACACTTGGCACAATCTGATAATTGAGTTTCCATAACATTCAGATTGCATTGCATCATAACAGCCGCTTTGATTGTTAGAACATAAATAATAGCCCATTTGAAGCTTTTGGTTGAAACTAACGAGCTGATTGTTGAAATCGAGAAGGCATCCATAAGTCTGATCATGAGCAGTGACTTTTGTATAGCCACCAATCAAACAACACATTACAAGATGAAACAGAGCATGACGCTGAAGTGAATAATCATATTTTTGCTCAAGAATTCCCCAAGAGATAAATTGTAAAGAAATAGCAGCAGTACATGGATATAAATCTTCCATATTCCCCCCAGCAATAAAAAGATTTGTAAATCCATAATCTAAAGCAGTAATGTTGCCATCATAAAAAGCTACTAGAAGGTCTTCTTTAGCCAAACCACAAAGCTTTTTTTTTGCATTAAGAAATTCTAAAATTTCAAGAAAATCAGAGTGAGGTTTTTTTAATGGGAATGATTTCCCATCTTCTGGCGGTAGAAGATAGAATTTGAAATCAGTCTGAGCTGCATTTGCTTGCTCCAAAAAATTACTAAATTCATTTTCATACTGATAATGGGGAATAATAAGCACTTTAGGCATTACGTCTAATCCGTGTTTTTGGGTTGTGATTCCCATCATAAGCTTAAGTGACAACTCGGTAAAGCGCACTCCGTAACGCGGTAAGGCGTATTCCGTAGGGTGCAATAGGCGATAGCCGTATTGCACCGCATGTTGGATTTCAATCATCCGGCGCATTACGCTATCGCTAATGCGCCCTACGCAGACTGGCGGCATCGGCTACAACCTGCGTTTTCCGGGACAGCCGGGTAGATACTCTGTTCAAAATCAAGCTATTTTCAATGGACATTAATCTAGCCGACCACTACCGGAATCGCATAAAAACGGGTGTTGTCGAAAGGCTTGTCCTGTTTCAACATGCCGTGGATGGCATGGAGCAGCTTCCTCATGACCGCGCAGATGGCCTGTAACGGCAACTTGCCGTTTGCCCGCAGATGTCCGAAATAGGCTTTGACGTGCGGGTCGTGTTGCATGGCGCTCAACGCGGGCATATACAGTGCCGACCGGATATGCCGGTTGCCCGCCTTGGAGATGCGGGTCTTTTT
>JAQTNZ010000078.1 GCA_028713595.1 Methylovulum sp.
ACCCCCAACTTGGAAGCCAGTCACGAAGACTTGCCCGCAACTGGTGCGCCTGCTGTCGCCAGCACCGCCAGCCCAGTTCCCGGCCTCAGCACATCCGGCAAAATAATAACAGTCAAAACGGATGTCGTTGATCTGGAAATTGATTTACAAGGCGGCACTATCCGCAACATGGATTTGTTGCAATACCCCATGGAAAAAGACAACGCCTTCCTTAACCAAGTCCGTAACTTGGTGGGTTTGCCCATTGCCGAGAAAAACCACGCGCCTGTGCGCTTGTTCAATAGCCTGCCCAACAAATTGTTCGTGGCCCAAAGCGGCCTGATCGCCGACCAAGGCGCGGCGGCCATTGCCGACCATTATAGCGTTTTCAACAGCGACCAAACCAGCTACACCCTAGAGGCCGGACAAGATGTCCTGACCGTGCCGCTGACCTGGACTGACAACACCGGCCTTAGCGTCACCAAATCCTACACCTTCAAACGTGGCAGCTACGACATTGCCTTAAACCAACACATTGACAACACCTCAGGCAAAGCTTTAGCCATCCGCCAATACGACCAATTGTTGCGGGTGCCTGACCACAGCGACCGTGGCAACATGCTCACGGGCGGGATGCGTGCTTACGACGGCGGGGTCATTTATACCCAAAAAGACAAATATAAAAAAATCAGCTTTGACGACATGGCCGAAGGCAACTTGGAAGATGTCACCCAAGGCGGCTGGACAGCCCTGATCCAACATTACTTCGCCTCCGCTTGGATTCCGCCCGCCAACCAAGAAAATCATTTCTACACCAAAAAACTGCAAGACGAACACTACGTCATCGGCTCCTATTCGCCTTTAATCACCGTTGACAACAACAGCTCCGCCGACTTCACCGCGCAGCTTTACGCCGGGCCCAAAGTCCAGCCGGTCATGGAAAAAGTCGCCCCTGGCCTTGAGCTGACCGTTGATTACAGCGTTCTGACCTTCATCGGCAAACCGATTTACTGGCTGCTCAACCAAATCCACGACGTTACCGGCAACTGGGGCTTGGCGATTATCGGCGTGACCTTGTGTATCAAGTTGTTGTTCTTCCCGCTGTCACAAACCAGCTTCAGATCCATGGCAAAAATGCGCAAAATCCAGCCACGTCTGAAAGAGTTGCAAGAGCGTTTTAAAGACGACCGCCAACGCTTCAACACCGAAATGATGGCCTTGTACAAAAAAGAAAAAGCCAATCCCTTAGGCGGCTGTTTCCCCGTTTTGATACAAATCCCCGTGTTCATGTGCTTGTACTGGGTATTGAGCGAAACCGTCGAATTCCGCCAAGCCCCGTTCATGCTTTGGATACAAGACTTATCGGTGCAAGACCCGTTCTATGTGCTGCCGCTCATCATGGGCTTGACCATGAAAATCCAGCAAAGCCTTAACCCAGCACCGATAGACCCTATCCAGGCTAAAGTCATGAAGATGTTCCCTTTAGTCTTCACCGTCTTTTTCCTGTTCTTCCCTGCGGGCTTGGTGCTGTACTGGGTGGTCAACAACACCCTGTCCATTATCCAGCAATGGTACATCACCAAAAGCATCGTTGAAGACAAGTAACGGCGTGTGGCTATTGATTCAGATACCATAGCCGCGATTGCGACACCGCCCGGAAACGGCGGTGTCGGCATCATCCGCATTTCTGGGCCCGCCGTCCCCAGCCTCATCCAAACGCTGTTTGGCAAACCCCTCCCTCCCCGTTACGCCAGCTACTGCGCTTTTAAAGAAGCCGATGGCAACATTATCGACTCCGGTATTGGCCTGTACTTCCCCGCCCCCGCCTCTTACACGGGCGAGCATATCCTCGAACTGCAAGGCCACGGTGGTGCGGTAGTGCTGGACATGCTGTTGCGGCGCATCTTGGCATTAGGCGCACGTCTGGCTCGTCCGGGTGAATTTACCGAACGCGCCTTCTTAAACAACAAGCTCGATCTGGCTCAAGCCGAAGCCGTTGCCGACCTGATTGCCAGCAGCACCGAACAATCGGTACGCTCGGCGCAAAAATCCATGCAAGGCGTGTTTTCCGAGCAGATCAACCAACTGGTCGAAGAACTGACGGAACTGCGCATCTATGTCGAAGCCGCCATTGATTTTGTCGATGAAGAAATCGATTTCTTAAGCGATGGCGTGGTCGAAAACCGCTTGGTCAAACTATTGGCACGGCTGGCGCAAATCCAAAAAACCGCCCAACAAGGCCGTCTGCTCCGCGAAGGCATGACCATCGTCCTGGCAGGTAAGCCCAACGCGGGCAAATCTAGCCTGCTTAACGCCCTAGCCGGACACGAAGCCGCCATAGTCACCCCCATAGCAGGCACCACCCGCGATGTCCTCAGGGAGCGCATCCAGCTTGACGGAATGCCCCTGCACATCATCGACACCGCCGGCCTGCGCGAGAGCGACAACCCTGTCGAACAAGAAGGCATCCGCCGCGCCCGCGAAGAAATGCGCAAAGCCGATAAAATCCTGCTGCTGATCGATGCCCGCGAACCCGATGATGAAGCCCTGCTCGACACTTTGCCCGATAACGTGGACATCACCCGCATTTACAACAAAATAGACCTGCTAGCAAAATCCCCCGCCCTAGAGCAAAACGATGCCGACACCCGCATCTACCTCTCCATCAAAACCGGTGCCGGTATGGACTTATTGGCCCGCCACCTCAAGCAAAGCGTTGGCTTTAACGAAGCCACCGACAACGTCTTCATCGCCCGCCGCCGCCACCTAGAAGCTTTGGCCCGCGCCTATGAATCGGTCGAAACCGCCCTCAGCCAATTACAAATCAACCAAGCCGGCGAACTTGTCGCCGAAGACCTACGCATGGCCCAGCAAAGCCTAGCAGAAATTACCGGACAATTTACCTCCGATGATTTATTAGGGAAGATTTTTTCTAGTTTTTGTATTGGAAAGTGAAGCGGCAAAGCAACAACAAACAAGAGCTAAACAAAGTCAAGTATAACAATGGCTTTACCCGATTAATCCCTTTTTCATTTGTCCTTAATTAGCTTTTTATTGCATTATATTTACGCCTAATTTACGCTGTACCCTTTCTTAGGCGTAAATAGGCGTAAAAATGAAAATCACTATCGAGAAACGCCCCCTCAGTGACGGCAAAAAATCATTACGGTTGACGTATTACTACGGCTACACAACGGACGCAGACGGTAAGATCAAGCATCAGAGAAAATATGAAAAGCTCGACTTGCTTATCCATGACAAACCCAGAACCCCCGAAGAAAAACAGCACAACAAGGAAGCCTTAAGATTGGCGGAGGCCATCAAATCAAAACGCATTGTTGAGGCGCAATCCGGCAAGCATGGGTTTTCTGACAACACCAAAGCGAAAGCCAGCTTTTTAAACTATTTTAAGAAGGTGATGGAGGAAAAACAGCGTAGCACCTCACAATCCAATGCCAGCACTTGGGATGGCTGTTACAAGCAGTTCATCAAATACCACCCCGAACAAGATTTAAGTTTCGAGAACCTCACGCCCGACTTTATAGGCGGCTTCAAAGAGTATTTGCAAATTGTCGCCAGAACGAAAAGCAACCAGCCACTTAGCCAAAATACCGCCAGCACCTACTTCAACAAGCTAAGGGCGGTTGTCAATGAGGCCCATCAAAAGGGCGTTATTGCCAAGAACCCGTTACAGGATGTGTCCGGTATCAAAACCGAAAACAACAAGCGCGAATACCTCAGCATCGAAGAGCTAAAAGGCTTGGCTAAGACGGATTGCCGTTACCCTGACCTGAAAAACGCCTTTTTATTTAGTTGCCTTACTGGGTTGCGTTGGAGTGACGTTAATAAATTGACCTGGGAAGACGTTCAGGCGTTTGACGGCGGACACCGGATCACCTTCAACCAGCAAAAAACCAATGGCCTACAATACTTGGACTTGTCCGCCCAAGCCTATGGCCTCATGGGGGAGGGGAAAACAGGCCGGATTTTTACAGGCTTGCGTTATTCGGCCTACATGAACACCGAGCTGTTACGTTGGTGCATGGCAGGGGGGATTAGTCGGCACATCACCTTCCATTCAGCCCGACACACGTTTGCAGTCACCCAGATAACAATGGGTACGGATATTTATAGCCTATCCAAACTGCTTGGGCATTCCGAGCTGAAAACCACGCAAATCTATGCGGATATCATCGACTCGCAGCGTAAATTAGCCATGCACCGCATACCTGATATTGGGTTGTAGCAATTGACTGGTGAAACGCTACGCTATACAATCGGAACATGATTAAATCATTCCAGCACAAAGGCTTAAAAGCCTTTTTCGAGACGGGCAGCAAGGCGGGTATTCAGGCGCACCATGCCCGAAAGCTTGCCGATGTGTTGCTAAGGCTTGATCTTGCCAAGACGGCCAATGACGTTAACTTGCCTGGATGGCGATTACATCCACTGGCAGGAAATCTTGCGGGCCATTACTCGATAACGGTTAACGGCAATTGGCGGATAACTTTTAGATTTGAAGGCGAGGACGTTGTTCTTGTTGATTATATTGACTACCACTAGGAGCGCACCCAAATGACGCAAATGTACAACCCGCCCCACCCTGGCGAAGCCTTACGCGAAGATGTTTTACCCGCGCTTGGCTTGAGCATCACCGCCGCCGCCAAACAACTAGGCGTGACCCGCGCCACTTTATCCCGTGTCCTTAACGGCAAAGCCGCCATATCGCCAGAAATGGCTTTACGGCTGGAAAGCTGGTTAGGTGTAGAAAACGGTGGCAGGGCGGATTTATGGATCAGCCAGCAAGCCGCTTATGATCTTTGGCAAGCCAGACAGACAGGTGCGCCGTTCACCGTACAACGGGCAACCATTCCACATTATCCGGCCTAGGGAAATCAGTAAACACCACCTTGACTGGATTGAATTTTGTTAGAGCTTATGCAAACTGTAATGGATGATTTACATTTCCCGACAATTAATGAAATTACAAATTTGTTATTACTTTGTGCGCCGAAAGATGTTTTGACTGAACTTGAATTATCAGAAGATGATTTTGGTGTATTTTGCGGTCATGACTTTTATGAATGTACCGGAGGCGGCTTTATGGGTAATCAGCTTCGTATTGAAATTATTGCATTTGCCTTGCATCACGCAAACAAAAATACCCGCAATTATTTGAAATCAAGGCATATAACGAAATCGCTCTACATTGAACAGGCTGTTATTCATGAACTGGTTAAGATGGCGTATGCCGAAGGCGAATACGATGAGTATGAGCTAACAATTAAATTGGATAATGAGGCGGTTGCTTCATGGAAAAGCGAAATTTCAAAGAAACGGAGCGAAATTGCAAAATCACATAAGCACAAAAAATATTATGCGGAGCAAAAAGCTTTTATAGAAGACCTCTATAAATAAAAATCATGGAAGAGCAAACAAGAAGCGGCAAGGGAGATAACTCCAAAGTTAGAAAATTACATTAGAGAGCATAATTTGCCTGTGGAGTGCTATAACGGCAAACCCAAAGAAGATTGGCTTGACTGGGTTTATCGAAACTTGTGACCTGCAAAATGAATTTTGCAGGTATATTTAAATTGTTATCGGAGATGTTGAAAATGTAGCCAGTTCCTAACAAAAACAGGATTGGCAAAAAATGACTAAAAGCACGACCACGACCTTGGTTGATGTGATCGCAAAAATCGACCTTCTTACCAAGGCCGTTCTATCTAACAAAAATGTCCTTTCGATTGAAGAGCTGGCGGCCTACGCTAACCTAAGCGTTTCGCACATTTACAAACTCACTTCGACTCAACAAATCCCGCATTTTAAGCCCAGAGGGAAACTTGTTTACTTCAACCGTTCAGAAATTGACGAATGGCTGTTGCAAAATCGCGTTGCCACGGCTTCGGAGATTGAACAAAAGGCGGCTGACCATTTAGCTGTTGGGGGTGCGAAATGATCGCCACCTTAGCGCGTTGTTTGGCTTGCTTGGACAAACGAGGCTTGACACCATCAGACGGCGGGGCTATTCTTTGCGGAGCTGGCAACAAGTCAGCCGGGCGTAGGAAACCCGTTTTAAGCAAAGGCGAAAATTCGCCGATTATCACATCGGCTTTTTTATGCCCACCAAAAACACAGGCGTTAATCCGTCTGTCACTTTGTCATGGCGGGTTGTCTTGGGAGGCCGAAAGGCCGACCGCACCTTTGCGCGGTTTTCCTAGCCCATTTCAACCCGTCGCCCACGCCCTAGGAAGTGTGGACGGCGGATTACATCCCTCATTTAGCAAAGGATTATCCGTATGAACAAGTCACAATTAAATTCCGTCCAAAATTCAGGACAAACCACCCAAAACCCAGACGAACTGGCAAAGCACATCCCCGCCGCCGCGATGGTGGACGGCATGGTCAAGACCATTGCTATGGGCGATGCCGATTTCCTGCTGAAAGTACGCGACAACAAGGTACAGTCCATTGAGGCGTTAAACCCCGAAGTCATGGCTTTTTTTGCAAAGCTAGGCCCCGCTTATTTTTATGTGGTCATTGATAACGAAGTAAACGGCGTACCTGTCAAGCACATACGAATTTCACCGATGTTTGACAACGACACCGATGCCCGCGCCTTTCTGGCCGGATGTGGCGAAGCTGGCGCGTACCTCGTCAAGCTCAACTTTTTGGCATAAAAAAAACCCCGACATTTTAAACAATGGCGGGGCCTTTTTCTTCGGGCGTTGGGGCATAATCAGGCGACAGCTGATTATACCCATTGCCAAAGGAAAATGCACCGCCATTTTGGAGATTTTCCAAATGGCAGTAGAAGAATTTATTGACGCGATACGGGCGGCTGGCCTAGTGCCGCCTGACATCATCACCAAAGGCAAGATTATCCCCTTTGCCGGATTGGACAAACCCAAAACAAACAAAGCCGCGAGGTGTTTCCTGTTCCCAGACGGGCGCGGCGGCTGGTTTATGGACTATTCCACGGGATTGTTTGAAGTCTGGCAAGCCAAACGCGGACGGGAATACACCGAGGCCGAACGCCAAGCCTTTCGGGAACAATGCGAACGCGATAGGCTGGCGCGTAAACAAGCCGTTAGCCAAGGCCGCCAACAGGCCACCGCCAAGGCGCATAAAATCTGGAAACGCGCCATCTACGCCGATGCTGGCAACCTTTACCTGCACCGTAAACAGGTACAGCCACACGGCACAAAAACAGGCGATTCAGGTAGCTTAGAATGCGTGTTAATCATTCCCCTTTTCGATGAAACGCTGGTACTGGTGAACTTGCAATTTATCCAAGCGGACGGAACCAAGCGGTTTCTGACAGGTGGGCAAAAACGCGGTTGTTTCTGGTGGCTTGGCAAAAAAACGCCCACGGTGCTGATTTGCGAGGGTTTCGCCACGGCGGCCAGCCTGTACCAACACACCGGAAACCAGACCTTTATCGCCTTTGACGCTGGCAATTTAGCCAACGTGGCTAAGACCGTGAGGGCGAAAAACCCCGATGCTGAGATCATCATTATGGGCGACCATGACGACAGCGGCACGGGGCAACGGTACGCACGGGCGGCGGCTTTAGCTTGCGGCGGCAAATACCTGATACCGCCCACCGTGGGGCATGACTGGAACGACCACCTTATAAAATGCAACCCTAGCCCTTGCGATTCTGCGATTCCTGCGATTCAACGGGATGAAAACCGCAGAACCGCAGGAATCGCGGAGGTGGTGCGATGATCGACCTTAACGAATCCGTCAACCCGCTGGAAATCCAACCCTTGCGCCGACAGGAAGAACCCGCCGAACCCTTCCCGCTGGACGCATTGGGCGACAAATTGGGCGCGGCGGTCAAGGAGGTGCAAGCGGCGGTCAAAGCCCCGTTGGCCCTGGTGGCGCAAGCGTTCTTGGCTGGCGCGGCGGTGGCGGTGCAGGGCGTGGCTAACATTGAATTGCACGGCAAGCCCACCCCGTTAAGCGAGTTTTTCTTAAGCATAGCCGAATCGGGCGAACGCAAATCCGCCGTGGACGGTATCGCCAAAGCCCCCCATACAGCATGGCAACGCGAGGCGCACAGCAACTACCAGTCCGATTTAAAGGCCTACAAAAACGAGGAGGCCATCTACACCAAGGAGCGTGGGGCGGTTTTACACGGCAACGACCCCGACAAGGCGGAGGCGTTGGAAGCACTTCAAGAGCCAACGCCGCCGCGCTTGCCGATGCTGTTTTGCGAAGACCCGACTTTTGAAGGGATTTACAAGTTATTGGCGGCGGGTATGCCTTCAATTGGCCTGTTCAGCGATGAAGGCGGCAGGATGTTGGGCGGCCATGCCATGAACCCCGAAAACCGCCTAAAAACCGTGGCAAGCCTGTCAAAACTATGGGACGGCGCGGCCATTGACCGCGTGAGGTCAGGTGACGGGTGCAGCGTCCTGTATGACCGGCGGTGCAGTGTCCACCTGATGGCCCAGCCAATGGCGGCGGAC
>JAQTNZ010000079.1 GCA_028713595.1 Methylovulum sp.
TAGACGCTGATGCCCAATTGTCTTTTTTAAATTTAAAACCAGCCAAGCCTCTATCCAGAGAACCATAGTCTGGTAAGGCATTAATCCAGATCATAAAAAAGGTTATATTTTTGTTCAATAACATCCTTATCGTGTGTATAGGCAACATATGCCGTAGCCCTATGGCAGAAGCTTTGTTTAAAAAAGCGCTGGCTGATATTAAGCAGACTAATTGCACTATTGTTTCTGCCGGAATCAGTGCCGTGATCGGCCACAAAGCGGACGAGAAGGCCAGCTGCCTAATGATGGCAAGAGGGCTGGACATATCCCAGCATCGTGCTTGCCAGTTAAACACACACATGGTCCGAAAGGCTGATCTTATTTTGGTGATGGAATTGGCCCATAAAATGGAGATTGAAAGCCAAGAGTCTAGCGCTAAAGGAAAAGTATTTCGGTTAGGCGAATGGGGTGGCTATGACATCCGCGACCCTTACCAGCTGGATTTAAAAGTGTTTGAGTCGGTGTTGGAGCAAATTGACCACAGCGTAAGTGTATGGCTCAAGAAACTTTATCCTTAAGGGCGTGGATAAAATAATGCCAAAAATGAAGATGGGTTAACTGTTTGATCGGCCTTAACTGAGAACTGAACATTGAAAACGCGAACAAAAACTATGGCAGAAAAACAGTTGCTTAGCATTTTTTTGATAACGCTTAATTTGGCGGGTTGCACAATTGTTCCTGGAAGGCACATGAGCCAGTTTTCGAAGCAATCCAGTATTGACCTGCCTGTTGAGGAAAATAATGCAACCATCTTAAAAAAACTCAACATCCAAACCATAACCGCCCAAACGATTATCGACCTGGAAAAGAACGTCAATAACCGTAGTTTAGGGTCAGATAACGTGGCAAACCATTATTTTGATTATCGTATAGGCTCTAAAGCAGTAAAAGGGGGGCCTGAGCCTGAAAATCGTGGCCAATATTTGGTTGGCCCAAGGGATATTCTTGTTATTACCGTATGGGAACATCCCGAATTGACTATTCCGGCAGGTGAATTCAGGTCTGCCGACAGTGCCGGCAATGTGGTCGGTGAAGATGGCACTATTTTTTATCCTTATGTCGGGATCGTAAAAGCTGCTGGCAGGACTGTGGAAGATATTCGGGGCGAACTGACCAATAAGTTATCCAAATATATTGAACAAGTCCAGCTGGATGTACGGGTGACCTCATACCGTAGCCAACGGGTCTATGTGGTGGGGGAAGTCAAGCAACCTGGGATTCTTTTGGTAAAAGATATTCCCCTTACCGTTTTGGAGGCCATTAACGGGGCGGGTGGTTTGAACACCGAAGCTGACCTACGCAACATCAGCCTGACTCGTGATGGCAAAGTCTACAGCATCAACCTGTTAGCGCTCTATGAAGGCGGGGACATTAGCCAAAACGTAATGCTCAAACACGGTGATGTGTTGAACGTGCCTGACAATAGTTTAAACAAAATTTTTGTATTGGGGGATATTGCCACCGGAGGTGGCGGTGCAAATGCTCCTGGGGGTGCACGTAGCATTGTTATGAACAAAGGCCGGATAACTTTGACCGAAGCCATAAGTGACGCGGGCGGTGTTAGTCAATCGACCTCTGATGCGGCGCGGATTTTTGTTTTTAGAAGCGGGATTAAAAAACCAGAAATTTACCATCTGAATGCAAAATCGCCGGATGCCTTTTTATTGGCAGACCGTTTCCCTTTACAGCCGCGTGATGTGATCTATATTGATAGGGCCGAAGGTATCCGTTGGAATCAGGTCATTGCAGAAATCCAACCGACTCTTTTAATGCTGAACCTGTTTAACACTGCTGCGAGAGTGACAACTACAGTGGGACAATAATTATTATATAAGGCGGATCGCCAAGAATAGCCATCCGCCTTAAGTTGGCTATAAGTGACTAAATAGCTTCAATAAAGCTAAAGGATATTAGCTGTATGAAATTGCTTCACAAAGATATTTTATGCCACTCCCTGAGTTAGGAAATTGCATCTTAGCCCAATGAGTTGCTTATATTAAGCTTAAGAATTTGTCATAAATGCAAACTATAGTATGAGACACCAACTTTCAGATATTGATACCCCTCAGGGAAACTACCAACCTAATGAAGAAGATGATGGAATTGATTTTGGGGAATTAATAGCGACTATCCTTGATGGCAAATATTTAATTGTTTTTTTAACTTCGGTTTTTTTAGCGGCTGGAGTAGCCAAGGCGCTGTTAGACACGCCGATTTATAAAGCCGATGGTATGCTTCAGATTGAAGAAAAAACCAATACACTAGGTGCACTGGAATCAGTGGCTCCGTTACTGGAAAGTAAAATGCCGGCATTGACAGAAATAGAGTTGATTAAATCGCGTAGGGTCTTGGGAGAAACCGTTAGAAACCTTAATTTGGAAATTATTGCTACGCCTAAATACTTTCCAATTATTGGCGAAGCCGTTGCCAGACGTTTTCAAAAACAGGCTATAAATGGTCAGGTTTCCGCACCGTTATTTGGCAAAGACCAATATGCTTGGGGTGGTGAAACGATACGCATAGACACGTTCTTAGTGCCAGAAAGTTGGGTCGGTAAAGAGCTGACCCTGATGGCAGGCACACAAGGACATTTTACCTTATTGGATGATGGGCAAGCATTGCTTGAGGGCGCGGTTGGCAAACCTACCATCAAGTCATTAAATGAGGGTCAGGGAACTCTCACGCTATTTGTGTCTTTATTAAAAGCCCGCCCTAACACGCTGTTTACGATCATGAGACGGTCTTTGCTCAGTGGGATCAATGAATTGGATGGGAGCCTTACCGTTGTTGAGAAAGGTAAAGGTACAGGAATCTTAAGTTTTACCATGGAATCTGCCAGCCCAACCTTGGCGGCACAGACACTCAATGAAGTGGCTAATATTTATGTAAAACAAAATGTTGAACAAAAATCCAAAGAAGCACAAAGCACGCTGGAATTTTTGGATAAACAATTGCCCGCTATCAAAGACCAACTGGAAGCCTCCACAGCCGCCTTAAACGAATTTAGAATCAATAAAGGCTCCATTGATCTGGATATGGAAACACAAAGTGTTTTGAGTGGCGTGGTGGAAATCAAAACCCAAATCACCCTTTTGCAGCAAAAAAGGGACGAATTACGGGGCAAATTTACCGAATCGCACCCGACTATCATAGCGATTGACAAACAGATTGCTAGGCTTCAAGCGCAGATGAATGCCAACGATAGAAAAATCGAAGCACTGCCTGAAATCCAACAAGTCATCTTGAGGTTATCGCGTGACGTAAAAGTCAGTACCGAGCTGTACACCACATTGCTCAACAATGCGCAAACCCTGAGGGTCGCCAAAGCGGGTACTGTCGGCAATGCCCGGGTGATTGACGAAGCCGTATTGCCTACCGATCCGATCAAGCCAAAAAAGCCATTAATTATCGCCATATCGTTAATATTAGGGTTAATTGTTGGCATGGCCGTGGTTTTTATCCGCAAAGCTCTACACAGTGGCATTGAAGACCCCGATCAAATTGAAAAGCATCTTAATATTCCGGTGTATGTCACTATTCCCCATAGTAACGCACAAGTGAAACTTAGCGAAAACTTAAAAAAATCAGGTAAAAAACAACCTAATGAAATTAGCGTCTTAGCGTTGAAAAACAAAGAAGATTTGGCGATAGAAAGCCTGAGGAGTTTACGGACGACCCTGCATTTTGCCTTTTTGGAAGCGCAAAATAACATTATCATGATTACTGGCCCTAGCCCTGGAGTCGGCAAATCATTCGTTTGCATTAACCTAGCGACTGTATTGGCCGATGCCGGAAAAAAAATCCTGTTAATTGACGCTGACTTACGCAATGGCTTTATTCACAAATCCTTAGGCTTAAGTAGGGAAGTGGGGCTATCTGAGCTGATTACCCATGCAACGACTTTAGATAAGGCCATCCATCCTATAGCCGTAGCCAATATTGATTTTATATCGACCGGTGCCATTCCGCCAAATCCGTCAGAATTATTGCTGCACGATCGTTTTGGGCAGTTACTGGAAACGCTGGGCAAAAACTATGACCATATCATCATAGATTCGCCACCTATATTGGCGGTCACCGATGCCTGCATTATCGGTCGCATGGCAAGCGCAACCCTAATGGTGGTAAAAGCCGGACAACATCCGATGCGAGAATTGGAGCAAAGCACCAAGCGCCTAATCCAGGCGGGGGTGCATATAAAAGGCGTTGTCTTTAACGACCTGCCGCTCAGTTCGTCAAGATATGGCTATGGTTACGGATATGGAAAATATGTCTACCGATACCGTTATCAGAGCACCAACTAAATAGTAGTGAAAAAATCTGCTTAACAAGCAAGCCTTGTTTTACAGGTATGAAAACATACAGATGAAATGCAAGATTTAGATTCTGAGTTAAGGCGAGGCTGTTGGCTAGATCATTATCAAAGCCGTAGAAAAGTGGAAATCGGGCATATTTTACAGATTAAAAGTTACTGCCCACCAATTATTAACACGAGGATACTATGAAAGCCGTAATTCTTGCCGGAGGACTGGGGACACGCATAAGCGAGGAAACATCCACGCGACCAAAACCTATGGTGGAGATCGGTGGCAAACCCATCCTATGGCACATCATGAAAATATATTCAGCGTACGGCATCAACGAATTTGTAGTGTGCTGCGGTTATAAGGGCTATATCGTCAAGGAATATTTTGCCAATTATTTCTTGCATATGTCCGATGTCACCTTCGATATGCAAAACAATCAAATGGAAATTCATCAGCGTTACGCCGAACCGTGGAGAGTGACATTGGTTGATACTGGTGAGAACACCTTGACGGGTGGCCGTCTAAAACGTGTTGCCGACTATGTCAAAGACGACGATGAATTTTGTTTCACTTACGGTGATGGTGTGGCGAATATCAATATCGGGGAATTAATCCATTTTCATAAACAGCATGGCAAGAACGCGACAGTGACTGCGGTTCAGCCCGCCGGTCGGTATGGCGCATTAGAAATGGATAAGGATATTGTGCGGGGCTTTATCGAAAAGCCCCAAGGTGATGGCGGCTGGATTAATGGTGGATTCTTTGTGCTATCGCCTAGCTGCATTGATATGGTAGAGGATGATGGCTCTTCATGGGAAAACGAACCGCTAAGGATTTTGGCGGCACAAGGCGAGTTAATGGCCTATGAACATCGTGGTTTTTGGCAGCCGATGGATACATTACGCGACAAAAACCAGCTTGAAGAACTTTGGCAAAGCGGAAATGCGCCGTGGAAGGTGTGGAAATGAATTCCGATTTTTGGCGAGGCAAACGCGTTTTTTTGACAGGACACACCGGTTTTAAAGGTGGCTGGCTTTCCCTCTGGCTTCAGTCTATGGGCGCGGAAGTACATGGCTACGCACTCAAACCATCTACCAAGGTTAATATCTTTGAAGTGGCCAAAGTGGACGGGGGTATGGCAAACAGCATATTTGCCGACATCCGTGCAGCCGATCGGCTTTCTCAAGCCATGCAATTGGCGAAGCCAGAAATTGTTTTCCATCTGGCGGCGCAACCCTTAGTACGCCACTCCTATGTACAACCTGCGGAAACTTACGAAATCAATGTAATGGGAACGGTACATTTGCTGGAAGCCGTTCGTGCTATGCCCAGTGTAAAAGCTGTGGTGAATGTTACGACAGACAAATGTTATGAAAACCGCGAGTGGGCATGGGGTTATCGGGAAAGCGAAGCGATGGGAGGATACGACCCCTACTCTAGCAGCAAGGGCTGTGCTGAATTGGTGACAGCGGCTTATCGCCGTTCCTTTTTGGAACAGGTGGGGGTCGCATTGGCGAGTGCCAGGGCAGGGAATGTCATTGGCGGTGGGGATTGGGCGGAAGACCGTTTGATACCCGATTTTTTGCGGGCATTGGATGCCGGAGCGGCACTAAAAGTTCGTTCGCCGCAAGCCACCCGGCCTTGGCAACATGTGCTGGAGCCGTTATCCGGTTATTTGCGGTTGGCCGAGTGCTTGTACACCCAAGGTTCACCCTTTGCCGAGGCATGGAACTTTGGGCCAAACGATGAAGATGCCCGCCCAGTAAGCTGGATCGTCGGGCGGCTCGCAGGAATGCGTAAGGACGTGAAGTGGCTATACGATGAAACTTCGCAACCGCACGAAGCACATTTTCTCAAATTGGATAGCAGCAAAGCAAAAAAACGGCTGGACTGGGAAGCCCGTTGGCGCTTACAAACCGCATTACAAAAAACCTTGGAATGGCATGAAGCTTGGCGCAACGGTGAAAACATGCAGGCCGTCACGTTAGGGCAAATCGCCCAGTATCAGACAGATGGCGAGGTCAGATAAGATGACCCGATTTGATTTTATCCGTACCCCGTTGGCGGGTTTGCTTATAGTGCAACGCAAGGTGATAGAAGATCAGCGGGGATTTTTGTCGCGCTTTTATTGTGCCGATGAATTCTGCGAGCTTGGTGTCACCCACGCCATCGCACAGATTAACCATACCCTTACCCGTACCAAGGGGGCTGTGCGCGGCTTACATTTCCAATACCCCCCACACGCCGAAATTAAGCTCGTAAGTTGCTTACAAGGTGAAATATTTGATGTGGCTGTTGATTTGCGCCGCAACTCTCCAACCTTTTTGCATTGGCATGGTGTGACCCTTTCGGCACAGAACTGTCAAAGTTTGCTGATTCCAGAGGGGTTTGCCCATGGTTTTCAAACCCTCACCGAGGATTGTGAATTGGTTTACCTGCATACGGCAAGTTATCATCCAGAAGCGGAGGGAGCGTTAAATGCCATAGACCCACGACTCAGCATCATTTGGCCACTGGTCATCAGTGAACGCTCAGAACGGGATTGCAAGCACACATTAATCGAACAGGACTTTCAGGGAATTACTTTATGAAGTGCCGTCATTGCCAGGCTGAATTGACCTTACCTTTGGTGGACTTAGGTTCTGCCCCACCCTCTAATGCCTACCTTACTACACAAACATTACGCGTGCCCGAAAAATTTTTTCCGCTTCGGGTGTTGGTCTGCACCCAATGCTGGCTGGTGCAAACCGAAGACTACGCGGGAGCTGATGAGTTGTTCTCCGCCGATTATGCCTACTTTAGCTCGTTTTCAACAACATGGCTAAAACATGCCGAACACTATATTACCGACATGGTGCAACGTTTCCGGCTGGGCAGCAATTCCCATATCGTTGAAGTGGCCGCCAATGACGGTTATCTGTTGCAATATGCCAAAGCCTACGGGATTCCTTGTTTGGGGATTGAGCCAACCACCAGCACAGCCAATGCGGCACGTGCTAAAGGCATTGAAATAATTGAAAAATTTTTTGGGGTCAACTTGGCAAAACAACTTGCCAGCCAAGGCCAACAGGCCGATCTGACCGCCGCCAATAACGTGTTGGCCCACGTGCCCGATATCAACGATTTTGTGGCCGGGTTTGCCCTATTACTCAAGCCCGCAGGTGTGGCGACTTTTGAGTTCCCCCATTTGCTTAACCTGATTGGACAAAACCAATTCGATACTATTTACCACGAACATTATTCTTATCTGTCGCTTTCTGTGGTCAAAACTATTTTTAAGGCGAATGGGCTGGCGGTGTTTGATGTCGAAGAATTGCCGACGCATGGCGGTAGCTTGCGTGTTTATGCACAACGCAGCGATACCGGTCAACGCGATACCAGCGTGAAAGTGGCTGAATTGCTGGCTCGCGAAAATGCGGCGGGCATGGCCACCCAGGCGTTTTATACACATTTTCAAACCCGGTCTGATAAGGTAAAAAATGACCTGTTCGACTTTTTGCTGGAAGCCAAACGTACAGGAAAGCACGTTGCCGGATACGGGGCGGCGGCAAAACGCAACACTTTATTAAATTATGCAGGCGTACGTCCAGACCTGTTGCCGTATGTGGCGGACCGCAACCCCGCCAAACAAGGCAAATTCTTGCCCGGTTGCCGGATTCCGATAGTTACCGAAGAGCAAATCAAACAAATCAAGCCAGATTTTGTACTCATCTTGCCATGGAATTTGCGTACAGAAGTGATTTGTCAACTCGATTACATCCGTGAATGGGGCGGGCAGTTTGTCACGGCTGTACCCTCAATTTCAATTTCGTGAATAAGATGAAAATTGCCGTTACAGGAGCGAGTGGGTTTGTGGGCAGACACGTTCTCGCCGCATTACATGATAAATCCGAAGTCGAGATCGTTGCCGTTACCCGTACTGCTGCTCGGCTCAATGGAATCGGATCATCAGTTCGTATTGTAGAAATGGATATCTCAAATCCCGGAGCAAATGCTTTTGAACAATTGAGTAGACCCGATGTGTTGATACACCTTGCGTGGGACGGTCTACCCAATTATAAATCACTACATCATTTTGAGACTGAGTT
>JAQTNZ010000080.1 GCA_028713595.1 Methylovulum sp.
CCAACAGATTTGAGCGGGTCCGGTAAATGCCAGTCGCTGACACTTTAATTTCGTTGCTTTGGTCGCCGCGCAAATAATTCAAGATGGGGCTGGAGGTGTTTGCCAGATTGGCGCTGTCCAAAACCGCCTTTTGCGCGTCATTAAGATAGGTGCTGGCCGCTCCCCACTGAAACTCGATACCCTTAAAATCCGGCTTGGTCGGAGCATAACTATAGATACGGCGGTTGCTGGGACTGGCAATCAATGCCATCTCACCCGTCTCTATAGTGCCGTTGCCATTAAGATCTTTGGTGGCGTTACCGGCATCCCATTGCACGGGGCCTATGGCACCCGCATCCAGCTTGCCGTTCCCGTTGCTATCTTCACCCGTATCCAGTTTGCCGTTGCCGTTGGCGTCTTCAGTTATGAGCTTATAGGCCAACAAATGCCCGCTCCAGTCGGTGCTGTTAAACGTCGCTTGGTAAATTAAGGTGTCACTTTGAAACTGGGTGGAGTTGGTCGCCACCGATGAGGCCGAAGACGGGGTGCGCAAAACATCAGCAAAGGCATCACCCAAAGATTTGGCCAGTTGTTTAGGGTTGGTCGCGGCGAAATAACGGTCAGGGATGCCATCGGTATTGGAATCCCATTCGGAGACCAAATCAGGGAGATTATTGCCATTGCTGTCAATAAACCCCCCCCACTTGGCGGCATAAAACAACGGTTGCTTTAGGATGCTGGCGGTTGATGTCCCGGCTGCATAAGTTGCCGTGGTTGCCGCGTCAGTATCGGTGCATTTGGTTTTACAATCGGTCACGCCAGTCGGGTCAACATAAATATAACCTGCTGCCGGAGTGCCGCCCGAATAGCCGGAATGGGCATGGAAACCATCCTTAGTGGTGCCGTTGATAATATAACCAAAGCCCATCGCCGCCCCTGTGGAGCCTTTAAAGACATCGGTGGTGATTTTGACCGTGCCGTCAGCTTTAACCTCGTAACTGAGGATGCCTAACATGTCCATGTCAAAGTCACCGCCTTGTTCAGCGGTTTCCCAGTTGACATAAAATTTGCCGCAGTTGGCGCCGACTGTCGGGCACGTCGCGGTGGCGGTGGTGGTGGGGGTGTTTTGGTAAATGATTTTAAAATCGACCAAGCCACAACGGCTACTGTTATTGACACCGTCACGAAGGTTTTGGCACGCCGGCAAAATAGTGATGGTATTGCTGGAATTAGGCACAGCAACCACCACTTGTGGCGTGTAGGGCGCCAAAGCCACCCCATAAGTCGTTACGGTCTGGCTACCTTTCAAATCGGAACGTATGCTTGCGCTTTTGGCGGCGTAAGCCAATCCTGCGGCTTGGTAAGAACCCAGCAAGGAAGGCGATGCCGGGCAAACGCCCCGGGCGGCGCTGAGGGCGCTGATGGTTTTGGCAGTGCATAAATTGTTGATGTTAGTGCCCGTACCGCCTGAAAGGTAGCCGATAAAAAAGGGATTGCCGGCGATGGATTCGCTAGTGCCTATATTATCGGTGACGGCATCCAGGTTCGGGATGCCCAATTCGGTGGCAGTGGACAATTTGTCGGCATCAAAAGAAGTGACACTGGCATTGAATTGGATGACGTTGATGTTGGCACACCATTCGGTGGGGCTGATGGGATCAGCCCAGCTCACTTGCGGCAAACCTGTGATATAGCTGGCATCACTAAAGTTGAATGCCGTGGAGGCGGCCTTACCTGCCAAATAACGTAGGGATTCCAGCAAAATTTCCGCTTGCGGGTTGCCCCAATTGGTGCAGTTGCCATCGGCGAACATGGTCAGCAACGAATAGGGGCAGCCATCACCGCCTGAGGAGACGGCGTCAATATAAGTGCCGGTGTTATGGTTATAGCCATAAATCCGTAACAGGTTGAGGGTGTTGATGATGCCGCCGTTAGCGGGCGCCGCCTTAAAAATGCCCGTGGACACATCAATTTCATCGGTCATCAGGCCAACGTTTTTGCGTAAAACCCCCCCGGTAGTATTTTTTGCGTAAGAACCGGTCATTAGGCCAAAGCGGATTAAGCCGTCATCGCCATAGGTTTGCAACAAACCGATGGGCTTGAGGATGCCGTTATAGTTTTTGCACTGCTCTTGCCCGACCAGTGCGGTGCTGGCGCAAACCTGGACACGCGCCACCAATTCGTCCAATTTTACCGTTAAGGCCGGCGAAAATTCACCGGCGTTCATTTCCGTAAAGGCTTTGTTAGCGGTGCTATTGCCATTGGAGCCATTATTCTTCTCATCTAGCCAGCGGCATTGCCACGCTTCACCCGCCGACCATAAAGAATAATCGCCTTTGGCAACCCGAATTTTGGGCGGATCGGTGACGGTGTTGATTTTTTGCGAATATTGCGTTGATATGGTGGTGCTGCACAGCGTGACGCCGCTGGTTGCCGCCAAGGTATACGGGGTCAGCTTGTCCAGATCGGCACCTTTATAAAATTTGGCGATACTATGGGCATCATTGGGCAGGTGCGAGCGCTCGAGGACGGTCGATGCTACCGTATCCGTGGAGCGCAAACCGCCATAGAGGATTTTTCGCACCACATCCATACGCGTCATGGTTGACCAATTAAGGAAGTTGCCGCTCCAGTTACCCGTGCAATATTTGTCAGTCGTGATTGAGAACGGCTCAAACTGGTTGCTGGTCGTGTTGTAGTTGTAACATTTGTAGCTGTCGAAATAACCGTAATACTCAATGCTGTTTTTGTAAGTGGTGTCAGGCAGGCCATCACCATCCAAATCGGAGAAATCATCAAAGGCCTTAAAATAAAGCTGATGGTCTTTGGATATATTAAGCATGGCGACCGGTTTGGCGGCATTGGTCAAAAACAACGGGGTTTGCGCCACCGTGCCCGCCCATGCCGAAGTGGCGGACAGCATTCCGCACACCATGAACAACAATAGGTGACTGGGCCAGTGGCGGGAGGAGTTGGATCGGATCCTGACAATGTTGTGCATAAGAGCCTCCACTGAAACAATCAGCATGGGAAGAACGTTAAAGATCGTTAAGTCGTAGGGCAAGCCGCCGTAGTTGATGCTTGCCGGAAAATGCTATCAAGGCCATCATAAACATCCACCTGCCCTGGTATTGGCCACCGCCGCATAGATCGACTCCACGGTGACCAAAGAATTGCCGGTGCTGCCACTGGCTTGGGCGATGATCCTATAAATACATCTGGCAGGGGTTGAGCTGTCTTTTAAGATAAATTGGATCAGATACTTAGGCGGCGAATTGTTGACGTTGACACCGTTCAGGGTGTCGCCTGCATAAGTGATGCTAGGGTTGTTTGCCCAAAAATCAGCGCTGGCGGTGACGCTCAAATTGCTCAAGGCCGGGCTGTTCGGCATATAATAGCCATTAGTCCCCTCATCGCTAAAGCCCAATTGCCATGATGTTGAGCCAAGCGCCGCCGTTATGGTCGCTTCGGCGGCGGAAATCGTGGCTTCAGCGGCCTGAAAGGCGACGTTTTGGTCTTGTTCATTACCCGCCTCACGCTCTTCCAAGCTGGTCATTTGCGTACCGCTGATACCGATCAGCATCAGCAACAGCAACATGACCAAGGCAATGGCCAACACGGCACCGGATTGACGTTGATAGGGAAAAGTTCTCATTAGCGGAGCCGATTACGCAAAGCAATGGTGCCGGTATAAACCCGGCGCATCTTTAAGTCACCCGGATCAATATCGCTCACACCATTGTAGTTATAAAGAACCGGGCTGGTGGCGACATTATCAAGGGTCGCCAGCAACAGGCTTATCCTGATGCTGACGACATTGCCCATATTCGTGACCAAACCCGAAGGGACATAATAGTTGGGGGTATAATATCCGTTGTTATCAGGGCCATTAATGTCTTCGCCATAAAGGATCTGCATATTTTCCACGCCCTCAATCAGCTCCACAGGTTGTCCGCCCGTTATTATCCGCCATAAAGAAGTGCCGTTTCCGCTGGTGGACGCTTGTATCCAATAAGTAACGGTAATGTCGGGCAGGGTATCAGTGCAGGTGGCGCCCACCCATGTCCCTGTCCGCCAGACAACCGTGATCGAGTCGGCGTTGTTCGGCCCGGTAGCATCGGTGCCCGAAAGTGTATTGGCAGGGTTTGCAGCGACCGGGCTCACTGCCCGGCACTCCCAAAAATCGGCCATACGCACATCATTGGCGATAAAATCCAGCGCGAAACGCCCGTCTTCCTGCAAGTGCGCCAAATTGTCCTGTATCCTATAGGCTTGCCTGCTACTGGTAAAAATCTGCAAGATGCCACCGAGCAAAAACAAGCCGATCAACATGGCGACCATGAGTTCAATCAATGACATCCCGCCCTGGTTGCGGCGGACAACAAAGCGTTTCATAAATAAAAGCTCATCGTATAGACATTATCCTGACCACCCGCTTCAACGCCGCCATCGACAACACCGTCACGGTTACTGTCCCAGGCTATGGTGATGGTGAACACGTTACCGCCGGGGGCGCTAATGCTCCCCGTACCCAAGGGCAATACGCTTAACGCCAAATTCCACTCATAAAGGTCATTGAGCACCAATTGGGCGGGCGTGCAACCGGTAGTGGTCATACACGCCGGTTGTTGTGCGGCGTTGGCGGGCAAGGTGTTGAGATAAGAAAGGGCCGCCGACCTATTGCCGCGCATCCTGTCAGCCAAATCATAGCTTAATTCGGTGGCCAGGCTATTTTGGAGAGCCAGCTGGTTATTTTTCAGGCTAACCCCTTGTAACGCGGCAAAACCTAACAGCCCGCCTGACAGCAACAGCATGGCGACCAACACTTCAATTAAGGTGAACCCTTGGTGTTTGCTCATGGACAACTGCCCGTACCCTCAGAAACCCTGGTGCGCCCAAGCGCATTAAGGACGATTACCCGCGATTGCGTATTGTCATGGCTGCCATCACATAAGACAAACGTATCGCCAGGCGTTACAACACCAGCAGGAATAATACTTTGCCCGGATGGCCCGTAACTGATCAGCATATCATTAGGGCTGCCAGCACCGGCAAAGGTATTGAACGTATAACCTGTGGGCAAACCGCCATACGTCCTGATCAGGCACTCCTCGCCAGGAAGGCATAAGGTGACAGTGGAGGCATTAAAACCGCCCGTAGCATTCGGATCGGTAAACACGTCCCACCCCGCCTCCCACGAGCCAGGCGTACCGCTTTTTGACAACACGCTCACCCGCACCCCCCGTTTGACCGCTTCACTTTTGGCAAGCATTAAGCTGCTGACAAAATCGTTGGTATAGGCCGTTAAGCGAGTGCTGCCAATTACTTTAGTAAACGTGGGCATAGCCAACCCCAGCACAATAGAGGCGATCACCAACGTTATCATCAGCTCAACAAGGCCAAAACCTGCCAGCCGCTTGTTTTTCTGCCAGCCATAGCTTGTCTGACGGGCCATAAAACGTGTGCTTTTTATCATATCCATGCCATTATAAATCCACCATCACCGATGTGGACGGATAAATGGGAAAAGCCTATCGGCAAAACGGAAAGGTTCAATTTTCGTCTCCAAAGGACAAAAAAAATCCATGAATAGTTTCCCCGGCATCGGGTCTTTTTAAGTACGGGCAAAACCCTGTTGTTATTTGCTCAAGTATAGTTTCTATTGCCATAAATAAAAGGTATTTTTCATATTATCCTATTTATCTGCATAATTTGACATTAACCATTGACTATAAAAACAAGCAGTTAACAGAATAACCCCATAAAAAATAGAGCTATATCCACTGACGGCAAAGACAGAAAACCCCAAACAGGCCGCATTTTTAGCATGGCCTCCCTTAACGGTCACGCTCAATAATATACAGCGACAAATCCCTCAGCAAGTCGGCTTCACTGCCGAAGGCGCTTAAGTTTGCCAAAGCCAGCTCATGCAGCTCACGCGCTTTTTGTTTCGCACCCGCCATACCCAACAAGGCCGGATAGGTGGGCTTGTTGTTGTCCTTGTCTTTGCCTTGGGTTTTGCCCAAGGTGGCGGTGTCGCTTTCCTCATCAAGAATGTCATCCTTAACCTGAAACGACAAACCGATACATTTAGCATAGTGGTCAAGCTGGGTCGCCACCGCCGGGTCAAGCGCCGGTTTTGCTAGCGTCGCCAAATTGACGCTGGCGCGGATCAGCGCGCCGGTCTTATGGATGTGCATGTTTTCCAGCTCGGGCAGGCTTAAAGACATGCCGACCGCCGCCAAATCTATCGCCTGCCCGCCGACCATGCCTTGTGAGCCACTGGCTTTTGCCAAGGCGGCGATCATTTTCAATCGGCTGGCGGCATCGGCACTAAGGCTAGGGTCGTGGGCGAGGATTTCAAAGGCCAAGGCTTGCAAGGCATCACCGGCCAAAATGGCGGTCGCCTCATCAAAAGCGACATGGCATGTGGGTTTGCCGCGCCGTAAATCATCATCGTCCATCGCCGGTAAGTCGTCATGGATTAAGGAATAGACGTGGATAAACTCAACCGCACACGCCAAGCCATCCAGCGTTTCTGGCGGCAGCCCTAAGGTTTTTCCGGTACAGTAGGTGAGCAGCGGACGGGTGCGTTTACCACCGTCCAGGACACTGTAGCGCATCGCCTGATGCAGTTTTTGCGGCAAAATGTCCGCTCTAGGCAAGCGTTGCTCGAGCGCGTGTTCGACACGATGTTGGCAAAAACTAAGATATTCTTTTAACGCTTGGCTCATCAGTAAAGGGCTCCAGGGAGTGAGTGCCGTTTTTTTCCAGCAAAATCTGGACTTTTTGTTCGGCTTCTTGCAAGGCTTGTTGGCAGGTGCGGGTCAGGCCGACACCGCGCTCAAATGACTTTAACGACTCTTCCAAGGATATGTCGCCTTGTTCCAGCCGGTTGACCAATTGCTCAAGCTCGGCAAGCGCATCTTCAAAAAGGGTGGCAGATTTTTTTTTCGGCATGTAACGGGAAGTTAAAAAGTGTAAGCGGCGGTATTATATCTGAAACGGGCGGCGTATGGGCAAGCCCTGTATCGGGAAGGGATCAACGGCGTGCCGGACGGTTTTTTTTGATGGGCGTACCTGCCAAAGACAAGCACACCTACCCCGCCGACACGGCGATACGCTTAAAAAACTCGCTTTCGGCAACGATATCCAGCGTGGTTTCAACCCTATCCAGATAGACCTTGCCTTCCAGATGGTCAAATTCATGCTGGAACACCCGTGCGGCGAAACCTGCCAACGGCAGGCTGACGGCTTCGCCTTCGGGGCTGGTGTAGTGCGTGACAATGTTCAGGTAACGCGGCACTAGGGCGCGTATTGAGGGTATGCTCAGACAGCCTTCCCAGCCTTTTTCCTGTTGCTCCGAAACGATGTCATAACGGGGGTTAATCATCACGGTCGGCGCCAGCAAAGGCGCGTAAGGGTAACGGGTGGTGGGGCGGGAGGCGACAATAATAATCCGCTGGCTGTAACCCATTTGCGGGGCGGCCAGCCCCACGCCTTGGCTATTGGCCAGCGTGCCCTGCATGGCGGCGATCAGCTCACGGGTGGCGGGCGCGTGGATGTCGGCGACAGGTTCGGCGACCTGCCGCAAAATGTCCGCGCCCAATTGGGCAATGTCACAGCTGTTAGCCATCATTACGCCTGCGCTTCGTTTAATAACAAGGTTTGCGCCTGTACAGAAACTTCATCGGCGTTACGCGCCGATTGGCGGTAACTGCCATCGGCCTGCAAGAACCACACTTGGGAATTGTCCTGTAAGTAGAGATTGAGTTCATGCACTATCCGCGCCGCCAATTTTTTACTTTCAATCGGAAAACACACTTCCACGCGCTTAAACATGTTGCGGCTCATCAAATCGGCGCTGGAGGCATAGACTTCCTGATGGCCGTCATTGGCAAACACATAAATCCGCGCATGTTCCAAAAAGCGGCCAATGACCGCACGGACTTCGATATTGTCGGAAACGCCCGGAATACCCGGACGCAAGCAGCAGACACCGCGCACGATCAGCTTGATCTCCACCCCGGCTTGCGAGGCGCGGTACAGGGCTTTAATGAGTTGCTCCTCAACCACGGCATTGACTTGGATGATGATTTTGGCGGCCTTGCCCGCTTGGGCGTGGTGGCTCTCGCGGTCTATTTTTTCCAGCAAACCTTTGTGCAAGGAAAACGGCGATTGCAGCAATTTGTTAAGCTTAATCACTTTGCCTAGGCTGGTCAATTGGGCAAACACCCGCCGGACATCTTCGCCCAATTCCTTGTCACAGGAAAATAGGCCGTAGTCCGTGTAGATTTGCGCGGTGCGGGGATGGTAATTGCCCGTACCCAGATGTACATAATTGCGCAATTGCTTGTCTTCACGGCGCAGCACCAAGCACATTTTCGCATGGGTTTTATAACCGACCACGCCATACACGACATGCACCGCCGCTT
>JAQTNZ010000081.1 GCA_028713595.1 Methylovulum sp.
ATTTCGCGTTTTTCGGCGCGGGCTTTCCCCTATAAAAAAGATATGACCTTGCTGGATCTGATGATACAGGTGGGTGGGCTAGGCCAATATGCCGACGGCAATAGGGCGAGCATTATCCGTAATATCAATGGTGAACTGCAACAATTTGGCATCAGGATTGATGATCTGATAGAAGACGCTGACTTGTCGGCTAATGTGAAGATTTTGCCGGGCGATATCGTCATCATACCCGAAGCCTTTTTTTAACCGCTTACAGCACTCGTATCAGCAAAAAACAATATGCAGCAGCAATTGACAGAAATCCTTTTTTATTTAAGAGGGACCTTAAGATATAAATGGATGGCGATTATCTTGGCTTGGATAATTTGTTTGGGGGGATGGTTGGCGGTGCTGATTATGCCCCGGCAATACACCTCCGAGGCCAAGGTGCATGTTGAGACCAGCACCATGCTCAGGCCGTTGATGCGGGGCATGACGGTTGAATCGGATGTCAGGGCTTTATTGCGGGTTATGCAGCAACTGATGTTCACCAAAAGCAATGTCGAACAAATCATCCATTTGTCCGAGTTGGAAAAGCAAATAAAAACTCCCCGTGACCAGGAAGAACTGATCGATAAATTAAAGAAAAACATTAAGATCAGCCCCGTTGGTGATGATATTTTTATCATAAAGTATGAAAACTCCAGCCCGGATGTGGCAAAAAGTGTCGTGCAGGCCGTCTTGACGGTGTTTTCCGAACAGACCCAAATATCGACCATTGCCGGTGCGGATACCGCGCACCATTTCATAGACCGCCAAATCGAGGAATATGAGGCGCGTCTGCGCAATGCGGAAAAGACCCGGGAAAACTTTATGCGGGCCAATCTGGGCATGTTGCCGGGCCAAGGCAGCAATCAGGTCGAACAGATGCGGGCGATGACCGTAGCTTTGGAAGAGGCAAAACTGATGTTGGATGAAGCCACATCAAGGAAACAAGCCTTAAAAGTGCAATTGGATGAGGCCTTAGGTGCAGGCGATGATGAATGGGGCGACTTGGCGGGGCAACAAGCGACCGTCGAAGACGAAAAAATTGCCGACCTTAAGCAACGCCGTGACGATTTGTTAATCAAGTACACGGCCAACCATCCTGAGGTCGTGCATCTGGACAAGACCATTAAGGATCTGGAAAAGATCAATGCCGAAAAGAAGGCCAAGCAGGTAGAGGCGGGCGGCTTGGATAGCTCGGTGATGACCAATCCTTATACCCAATCGATAAAAATTGCCTTAAATGAAGCGGAAGCCACGGTGGCTTCCATCCAATCCCGTGTCGGTATTTTGGAAAAGCGTTTGGAATTGGCACAAAGCGAATGGAATACCCGTCTTTCTGTGGAAACGGAAATGCAGAACTTAAACCGCGACTACGCCGCCATCAAGAAAAATTATGAGCAATTGCTCGCTAGCCGCGAACAGGCCAGTTTGTCCAAAAAAGTTGATGACCAAGCAGAATCATTAAAGTTTAAGATTGCCGATGCCCCTGACAAGCCGTTGACACCGTCTTCTTTGCCAAGGCCGCTGCTGCACTCGGCAGTTTTGTTGCTAGGTCTTGGCATTGGTTTCGGGTTTGCCTTTTTGGTGTACCTGATGAGGCCGGCAGTGATGACCACATCACAGCTTAGGGTACTGACAGGACTGCCGGTATTGGGTAGCGTGTCGATGAAATTCAGTGACATGGAAAGCAAAAAAAACCGGCAAGATCTAGTCAGATACAGTTTTTCGACGTTTGGGCTGATTGTCATCTACATTTGCTTTATGATGATTGATATTTTGCATATTGACATATCGCGTGTAGCCAGCTTATTGCATCGTATCTTATAAAATCCGCTAGGGAATTGAACTCATGAGCATCATTGAAAAAGCAGTTGATAAGGCGGGCCTTGCGGGGCAGGACTTGGAGGGTGCACCGGATAGGGATGAAACTGCCGGCATCGCGCCTTCATATAGCCAAGGGAAACCATTGCCGGACAAAGCGATGTCCACAAGCAATGAGGCTGGCCTTAGAAAAAGGGACAGTTTTAAAGGCACACAAGAGCGGGTTGAGATTGATTGGGGAAGGTTGGCGCAAATGGGTTTTGTCACCCCCAGTGATGTCAACACCAAAACCATAGAGGAATACCGCAACATCAAACGGCCCTTGGTTTACAATGCCTTTGGCGCGGGTAGCATCGGTATTGCCCGGTCCAATTTGATTTTGGTGACCAGCAGCGTGCCGGGTGAGGGCAAAACCTTTACGGCGATAAACTTGGCCTTGAGCATTGCCAATGAGCGTGACAAAAAAGTCTTGTTGATTGATGCCGATGTCGCCCGCCCGTCAGTGTCCAAAACCTTAGGGATCAATTCCCCCTCCCGCCTGGGCCTGATTGATTATCTGGAAAACGAAAATGTCGATTATGCCGATATTGAGCTGTTGACCAATATGCAGGGATTGCGCATTATCCCGGCAGGCAAGCTGCACAAATACTCCACGGAACTGCTGTCCAGCAATAAGATGGTGTTGTTCGCAGAAGAGCTGAGTAACCGCTACCCTGACCGTATCGTCATATTCGATTCGCCGCCGTTGCTGGCGGCAACCCAAGGCGAAGTGCTGGCAAAATTGGTCGGGCAAGTGGTGTTGGTGGTGGAAGCCGAAAAAACCCTGCAAAGCATGGTTATGGAATCGGTCAATAAGCTCTCGGTGTGTGATGTGGTCTTGCTGGTGTTTAACAAAACCTTAATCAGTTTGAGCGATGGCTATTATTATGGCTATGGTTATGGGCAATACGCCAGCAATTGACGGTTAAACCAGCGGCCACTGGTGGCATCTGCCTGCCCATAACCCGTTGGCCGCCGCTAAACTACGCAACCAGACACTCCGACATGGAACAAGCTATCAGGGTTTCAGGACATTGCAATCGAGGGATAATTTTGCAAAGACGAATTAACAGCTCTGTTTTGGCAGCCAGATGGGTGGCTTTGGTATCCTGTGTTTTCTGTAGCCCCTTATATGCCGCCAATTGGACGGTCGTCCCCACTTTGCAGTTGCAAGAAATTTATTCTGACAATATCAGATTGGCACGGCCGGGGGCGGAAACCGCCGCTTTTGTCAGCAGTGTCACGCCAGGGCTTAATGTTTACCGGCAATCCGGGCGCAATACGCTCAATCTCAATTACCAGCTACAGAATTTGTATAATGCCACGGGTAGCAATGAAGTTTCCAGCTATAACCAATTGCAGTTCAACGCCAACCAGACAGTGTTGCCGAATAAATTTTTTGTCAATGCCAGCAGTTCGATTAGCCAGCAAAATATCAGCAACACCCGCATAGCCACCGACAATATATCCGGTGCCGGCAACCGGACTAACGTCAGTACATTTAGCTTGGCCCCTACCTGGACACCGCATTTTGGCAATTATGCCAGGGGTACGGTCGGTGTCAATTTTAACACCGTCACCACCGATAACGGTGCCTCGTCAGGGGCTGCGGGCATTTCGGATAGCTTTAGTTATGGGGAGTCTATCCAGATGAGCAGCGGTACGGAATTCAAACGGGTGGGTTGGAACCTGTCATTCAATAATACTGACAACAACCGGGCCACGGGCAGCGATGTGGCTTTCCAAAGTTCCAGCTTGACAGTCAGGACGTACCTCAACAGATATTTTAATGTGTTTGTCCAGGGCGGCAACAGCAACAACAGCTACCAAGGCGTAGGCACTAATACTAATGGCTTGTTTTATACGGCTGGTGCGCAATGGTTGCCCAGCCGTTTTTATAGCCTTGAAAGCGGCTATGGCAATAACGCCTATGTCACCTTGACCTTAAACCCCATGCGGCGGTTAAGTTGGGTGACTACCTTTAGGGATAATGGCATTGGCCTGAATTCAGGACAAACTTGGCAAACGGCGCTCAATTACCGTACCCAGCGCAGCACATGGTCAATAAACCACAATAACGCCACCACCACCGCCCAGGCTTTGTTATTGAAACCGTATCTGGTTACTGTTGATGTCAACCCAGACCCCTCAGTCAGCCAACTGCAACAGTTCACCATCAATCTCCCTACCTTGACCGATCAGGTGATCGTCACCCAAACATGGAGCTTTTCGGCATCGTTTAATACGGGGAAAAGCAATATGTCCATCGGTGTCTTTGACCAAACCAGGCAGTACCAAGGGACTGGCACCAAAGATGACGTAAAGTCCATCAACGCCAGTTGGAATTGGCGGTTGTCGCCGAAAACCAGTGCTTATCTCAGTCCCGGATGGCAGCAAATTGACCGGGGAGTGCCGGAAAAAGATAACCGCTATGATGTGTCAATAGGCTTAAACCGGACACTCACCCAACGGGTCAATAGCCGTTTGGAATTCCGCCACATTGACCAGTCTTCAGCCCTCTCCAGCAATAATTTTGAAGAGAACCGCGCCACCGCCAGCCTGTTTATGAGATTTTGAACATGTATGAAGGGTTTTATAAATTAAGCAGGAAACCGTTCCAGCTTAATTCAGACAACGATTTCTTTTTTAAAAGCGAAGTGCATAAAAGGGCGTTGGCTTATATGCGCTATGGCTTGGGGCAAGGCGAAGGCTTTATTGTCATCACGGGTACGCCGGGTACCGGCAAGACTATGCTGATAAAGCAGTTGGCGACCAGCATCAACCC
Source organism: Methylovulum sp. (assembly GCA_028713595.1). Lineage (GTDB taxonomy): Bacteria > Pseudomonadota > Gammaproteobacteria > Methylococcales > Methylomonadaceae > Methylovulum. The sequence continues at coordinate 4,673 of JAQTNZ010000081.1, forward strand.
GGGGAAAGTGACTTTTGGCCTGATCGTGTCGGCACAGGTCGGGGCTGACGATTTGTTGAAAGTGGTCGCCGCCGCCTTAAAAGTGCCTTACGAAGGTGAAGATAAGGCGACCTTGTTGGGGCGGTTGGAACAGTTTCTTGTCAATGAGGCCATGCAGGGCAAGCGGGTTTTGCTGATCGTGGACGAGGCGCAAAATTTGCCCAGAGCATCCTTGGAAGAATTGCGCATGTTAGCCAATTTTGAACGCTCAGGCCGGACGTTATTACAATTGTTCTTGTTGGGGCAAAACCAGCTTAGCAAAACCTTGGCCTTGGCCGATATGGAGCAGTTCCGGCAACGGGTGGTGGCGACTTATCAACTGAAGCCGCTTAACGAAGAACAAACCAAAAATTACATCCTGTTCCGTTTAAGGCGCTCGGGTTGGCAACATACGCCCCAAATTGAAGATAATGCCTTTCCGCTGATATTCGGGCATTCGCAAGGTATCCCACGGAAAATCAATACCTTATGCGAAAGGGTGCTGATGCTGGGTTTTCTGGATGAATTGCAGGTGATTGACCAAACGGTTGTGCAAGCGGTGTTGGACGACCTGCGCGAGGAAGGGTGGGGCGAAGATGAAGCCATAGCCAATGTTTATCAGGGGCTGTCAGCATCACCCGACAGCTTGGAAAATAGGGTTGCCAAGCTGGAAAAAATGCTTGCCGACATCCACCTTATTTTGAGCGCCCACCATAAAGGGGCGGGCGATTAGCGCTTGGATGGACGGGTGTGTTTTTAAAAATCGCCCGTGCTAAGATTTTGCCATATTTTATTCACTAAAACTGCAACGGTACTATCGTGACTATTAAAAACGCTATGACGGTCGATGTGGAAGATTACTTCCAGGTGTCCGCTTTTGAGCCTTATATCGCCAAAGACCAATGGGATAGCCTGCCGCATCGGGTGGCGAAAAATACCCACCGGGTGCTTGATATGTTTGCCGGACACGGTGTCAAGGCCACTTTTTTTACCTTAGGCTGGGTGGCCGAGCGTTACCCTGATGTGGTCAGGCGCATTGTCGCCGAAGGCCATGAGCTGGCTTGCCACGGCTATGAGCATATCCGCGTCACCGAACAAACGCCCGACCAGTTCCGCGCTGATGTCGCCAAGACCAAACGCTTGCTGGAAGACGTGGGCGGTGTGGCGGTCAACGGCTACCGCGCCGCCAGTTATTCGATCAACGCCAGCAATTTGTGGGCCTTGGACGTGTTGCAAGCAGAAGGTTTCCTCTACAGTTCCAGCATCTATCCGGTCAAGCATGACTTGTACGGAATGCCCGATGCGCCGCGTTTTATCTACGCGCCATTGCCACAGCACCCAGAATTTAAGGAAATCCCCATCACCACCTTGCGTTTGGGGCAAAAAAATCTGCCCTGTGGCGGCGGTGGTTTTTTCAGGTTTTACCCTTACGCGCTCTCCAAATGGGCGTTCCAGCGTGTCAACGGCTCGGAGCGGCAATCCGGTATTTTTTATTTCCACCCATGGGAAATTGACCCCGAACAACCGCGCCAAGTTGGCTTGAATTTAAAAACCCGCACCCGCCATTACCTCAATCTCCAGCGCATGGAGAGCCGCATCGGGCGGCTCTTGGCTGATTTTGCCTGGGATACTATGGCTAAGGTGTTTTTATGAACAAAAAGGCAAGCTCTATGATAAAAACCTTGGAAGCCAAAGATTATGGGCGTTGGGACAATTTCGTCAACAACCATGCCCACGCCACTTTTTTCCATTTGTCAGGTTGGAAAACCGTTATCGAAAAGTCTTTTGGGCATAAGACTTATTTCCTTTATCTGGAAAGTGATGGCGACATCACCGCCATTTTGCCCTTGGTGCATATCAATAGCCTGTTGTTTGGCAATAGCTTGGTGTCCACGGCCTTTTGTGTCTACGGCGGCATCCTCGCCCATAATGACATCAGTTATGATATGCTTGACAATGAAGCCTGCCGTTTGGCCCGGCAACTCGGTGTCGATGCCTTGGAGATGCGCCAGCAGGAACGCAAACACCCTGACTGGCCTTATAAGGACTTGTATGTGACCTTCCGCAAGCAAATGGAGCCGGATGTTGAAAAAAACATGCTGGCGATCCCCAGAAAACAACGGGCGATGGTCAGGAAAGGCATAGAAGCGGGCCTTACCAGCACAATAGACAGCGGTGTCGAGCGTTTGCATCTGGCCTATTCGGAAAGCGTCAGGAATTTGGGCACGCCGGTGTTTTCAAAAAAATATTTCCAAACCTTAAAAGAAGTGTTTGGCGAGCAATGCGAAGTGTTAAGTGTCGAGCATAACGGCAAGCTGATCGCCAGTGTCATGAACTTTTATTTCCGTGATGAGGTGTTGCCGTATTATGGTGGCGGCACCGACTTGGCGCGGGATTTGAAAGGCAATGACTTTATGTACTGGGAAGTGATGCGCCGAGCGGTTGCCAAGGGCGTGCGGATTTTTGACTACGGGCGCAGCAAAATTGGCACGGGTTCATACAGTTTTAAAAAGAATTGGGGCTTTACGCCAGAGCCGCTGTTTTATGAATTTTATCTGGTGAAAGCCACCGAACTGCCGGACATTAATCCGCTCAACCCCAAATACCAGCTGTTTATTGCCGCGTGGAAGCGTTTGCCCTTACCTGTCAGCCAGCTGATAGGCCCGTGGTTATCGAAAGACTTAGGCTAGGGCAATGGACAATCTGTTGTTTTTGGCGCACCGTATCCCGTACCCGCCCAATAAAGGCGACAAAATCCGCTCTTACCATTTCCTGAAATATTTGGCGGCTGAATTTAACGTGTATTTAGGGACGTTTATTGATGACCCTCATGACTGGCGATATACTGATACTGTTGACGCATTGTGTGCCGCCACCTGTTATCAAGACTTAAAACCGTTGCCTGCCAAGATCAAAAGCTTGCAAGGCTTGCTGACTGGCGAAGCCTTAAGTTTGCCCTATTATAAAAACACCGCCCTGCAAGCGTGGGTGGATACCACCATCAACAGCCAAGCCATCACTAAGGTGCTGATTTTTTCCTCGGTCATGGCGCAGTTTATCCGCCCTGAACATAAGGTGAAGCTGGTGGTCGATTTTGTCGATGTCGATTCTGACAAATGGCGGCAATATGCCGATAAAAAAAACGGATTTGCCCGCTGGATTTATCAGCGTGAAGCCCAGTATTTGCTGGCCTATGAACGGCAACTGGCGGGCTGGGCGAAAACCAGCCTGTTTGTATCCGAACAGGAGGCGGCGTTGTTTAAGACGCTTGCCCCTGAAGCCAGCGCTAAGGTGGGCTTTGTCAACAACGGTGTCGATACCGATTATTTTTCCCCCGATCACTTTTATGTCTCGCCCTATCCGCCCGCACAGGACGTGCTGGTGTTTACCGGCGCGATGGATTACTGGGCCAATGTCGATGCGGTGGTGTGGTTTGCCACCCAGGTTTTCCCCTTGTTACAAGGGCGCTATCCGCAACTGTGCTTTTATATCGTCGGCAGCAAGCCTGCCAAGGCGGTGCTGGAACTTGCCGGTAATCCGGCGATTACCGTGACCGGACGGGTCGATGATGTCAGGCCCTATCTGGCTTACGCCCGTTTGGCGGTCGCCCCGTTGCGCATTGCCCGTGGTATCCAAAACAAAGTGCTGGAAGCGATGGCGATGGCTAAAGTGGTGGTCGCCACCACGGCGGCGAT
>JAQTNZ010000082.1 GCA_028713595.1 Methylovulum sp.
GACTCACACAAGAGGATAGAGCATGATATATGCCAAATAAATATATTAATGAAATTAACATCTTGTGTTATTTGTTTGATCTAAGGCTGTGTCAAATAACATTGTTTAATTAAAAAATAAGGGATATGGCGCAAAATTGCCCTATAAAGCCTATGGGATTTTGGGCGGCAAGCTTATGGGGCAAAAAATAACATTAATAAATCATCATATTATGATTTATTAATGTTAAAAAAATAGGTCATTTAACATAGTTTAATTAAAATGGCTGTCATACTGGGGGACGCTGTTTGTTAGGGCTGGCGGTTAAATGGGCGGGATGGCCGTTTCCTAACGGCAATAAAAAACCCCGAACGCCGCCAAAGCGTTCGGGGTTTTGGGTGGTCCAAACACAGCGGCCACCGCCGCCGTGCCGTAGGCCGTGTTTTAGTGGCTGACTTCGACCTTTTCGCCTTTGGCTTGGCCAATGTCGGCTAAAGTTTGCCCGAACCAATCGGTGTCGATATTGAACGGTTTGCCGCCTTTGATGCGCGGGAACTCAATTGCGCGCAACACGCCGTTTTGGTCTTCGTCATGGCCCATCACGCCAGATTCGCGGCGCAGAGCGCATTCCACCGCCAAATCCGCGCAGGATTTTATCAGACGCACATCTTCGATGTTGGCCGCTGAGGCACGGGCGAAATAACCTGATTTTTGTACCAAGGTCTTTTCCGCGCCAATCATGGCCGCGAACTGTTCGCCGAACCATTTGCCGGGATTGATCGCATCCAATTTGATGTGGCCAAACGCGTCGCGTGGCACATCTTCGCCTTTCGCCAATTTTTCCGCGACAATCGCCTCGACCCCGGCACCTTCGGATACGAAGATATTGACGCAATCGACCGTGTCCATCACCGCGCGGAGGCGTTCGGCTTCGGCGGCCAAATCAATCGCCATTTCGGGCACAAACACGGCATGGACTTCAAACGCCTTACGGTCTAGGCCGATGGCGGGCAGCCATTCGGAGCGGTCAAGCAGTTTGCGGTATTCCAGCGCCGTTGCCGCCGTCAACCAACCGCAGTTGCGGCCCATGACTTCATGGACGATCAACATGCGTGGGTTGGCGTTGTTTTCGGCGACCACATTGGCAAAATAACGCGCACCTTGTTCGGCGGCCGTCCACGCGCCCAGTGATTGTTTGATAGGATAGACATCGTTATCGACTGTTTTTGGCAAGCCGATAACGGTCAGACCATAATTGTTACGGGCCAGGAATGCCGCCAAATCGGCCGCAGCGGTGTTGGTGTCGTCGCCGCCGATAGTGTGCAGAATATCAACGCCGTCCTTAATCAATTGGTCGGCGGCCACTTTTTGCGGGTCTTGGCCTTCTTGAACCAAGCCACGCTTGATACAGTCTGCAACATTGGTCAACTTAACGCGGCTATTGCCGATAGGCGAGCCGCCGAAGCGGTGCAACAAACCCGCTTTGGCGCGGATTTCGGGGGTCACTGCGTAAGAATCGCCGAGCAACAGACCTTTGTAACCGCTACGGTAGCAAATGATCTCAATGGTCGGGTCAATTTCGGTATAACGCTCGATCAGGCTGCCGATGGCGGAACTCAAGCAAGGGGCTAATCCGCCCGCAGTAAGGATTGCGACTTTTTTGGGTTTGTTCATAAGAGTTTTAAGGTAATGGGGTTGGTTCAATTTCACTTCCGGCAACGCCGGGAGCTTTGCTTCGGGCCGGCTTGCCAGTCCATTGCCAGACCTATGCCTAGTGGTGGCCTGATGCTTCCCGTTTAAGGCGGGACTTACATTGTCCCCTGTTAACAGGATAGCCACAGTCTGATAAGCTGGCGGGGCGAAATTTTATCATATTGTCTGCGCGTTACGGTGGCTAACTGCTACGGCAGGAAGTTTGGCCTCTTGAGGGGCTTTAGTCTGTTTGGATTTGACGTATTGTAGCCCGATCAGGGTGTCGTTATGCTCGCCTTGGCGTACCCAAACCACCTTGACAAAACCTTTTAAGTTGGCATCGGCAAACTCAAAGGGGATGATGGCATCTTTCTCAACCGTCAACTGTTCGGGCACACGGATCATCAGGCCGTCCAAGGACATGTTCACGGTCATGAAGTCATGCCGATAGGCATTGAGTAATATGTGGCCTGGAATCACCATGTCTTTGCGGTAACTTTTGCGTTTGAAGACCGGTTCATTGGCTGTGTGGGCGATATTTTGGAATTCCAAGCCCAAGATAATGTGGTCATCTTCTGCCGTGTCTACCCTGACAACTTTTGCTTCACCGGAGAGTTGCAATTGCGGGAGGTAAAAATCAATGGCTTTTGAGACCAACAAATTTTGTAAGGTGCGCTCGCCCTTAGAGCCGTCCAACTGCGCCAACGCGCCGGTTATGGAAATGTTTTTGATGGTGATTTCCCGTGCTTCACCACCTAGAAATATCCAGCCATGCGACGTGATGGCCTTTCGGTAAGGGCGATCATGCGGGGTTGTGTTCATTTTATCCTCCTAATTTTATTAAGTAATTTATTTTTTTTGTAATGTCTTGGCCGAGTCCTTATGTTAAAAGCTAATTCAGTCACCATACTCTTTTATTTATTTTTAGCAAGCTGTGCAAGCGTGCCACCGAGCAATACCGAAAATATTTGCACGGTGTTCACCGAACAAGACGAATGGTATGCAGATTCCCAAAAAGCCTCCGCAAAATGGGGGGTGCCAACGCCGGTCATTATGGCGATCATGCACCAAGAATCCCATTTTGTCGCCGATGCCAAGCCCCCGCGCACTTGGCTATTGGGCGTTATCCCGTGGTTTCGTCCCAGCAGTGCCTACGGTTACGCCCAAGCGCAAGACGCAGCCTGGGGCGATTATCAGGACAGTGCCGGCAGTTGGTGGTCTGACCGTGATGATTTTGCCGATGCCGCCGATTTTATTGCTTGGTATTGCGCCATCAGCCATAGGAAACTGGGTATTGGTGTGGCTGATGCCAAAAACTTATATCTTGCTTACCATGAAGGCCATCAGGGTTTCCGGCAAAAAACGTATTTAAAGACGGCTTGGTTAAGGCGTACCGCCGATAAGGTGGCGGCCCATGCCAAACAATTCCAACAGCAATTGAACGGATGCAAATCTTGATTTTTTGGTAAAATGGGCTTTTTACTTTGATGAGAGAAAAATTGTGGGAAAAAAACAAACGCAAATACTGGCAATGGTCACCGCTATTTTTGTAGGCATTACCCTGTTTTCCGTAGTGAATGCCAAAACTCCGCAAGAAAATAAGCTGGCCGGTGTCGCTTTTCTTACCGCCAATGCAAAAAAAGCCAACATAATAACGACTAACAGCGGTTTGCAATATGAGATCCTTACGCCAGGGACAGGTAATAAGTCACCAAACCTAACGGATACGGTCACTGTAAATTATCGGGGCACCAAAATCGACGGCCAAGAATTTGATAGCTCTGATATACACGGCGAACCCGCTACGTTTCCGTTAAACGCCTTGATTACCGGCTGGCGGGAAGGCTTGTTGTTTATGAAAGAAGGCGCCAAATACCGTTTCTACATCCCTTCGGAACTGGCCTATGGCGAATCCGGCGGCGGGGCTGTGGAACCCAACGAAGCCTTGATTTTTGATGTGGAACTGCTAAAAATAAAACAACCCGAATAATCCTGTCCGCTCTTTAAACTTAAAATTACTTAGCAACCGGACACCTTATCCCTTGCCGCCGACCTGGGGTTGACTTAGCCATGCCATAACGGCTTTGTCGCCCCCCTTCTTTTTTACGCTTATTTTAGGCTACACGCCAAGGTAAGCGAAATTTTCCCCTCTTTTATTTGTCTTTAAAATCATGCCCACTTATTCATTATTTGCCACCACGCCCAAAGCGATGGAAGACATCCTAGTCACAGAACTGCAAACGCTAGGAATCGCCCAGCCTAAGGCAACAATGGCGGGCGTGGCCTTTGAAGGCGATCTGGAAGCCGCTTACCGTGTTTGTTTATGGTCACGGATTGCCAACCGTGTGTTATTGGTGTTAAGCAGTTTCACGGTAAAAACCCAACAAGACTTATATGACGGTGTCCAAAAAACCGACTGGTTCGAACACATTAACCCCGAGGACACCTTAGCGGTGAGCTTTAGCGCGAAAAACTCCGAAGCCATCAATAATACCCATTTTGGCGCGTTAAAGGTCAAGGATGCGGTGGTTGACCAAATGCGCAGCCGCTTTAGCATCCGCCCCAGTGTCGATACCGAACAGCCGACCATCCGCATCAACGTCTATTTGCAGGGCGAAACCGCCCAGCTCAGTTTGGATTTGTCCGGCGAAAGCCTGCATCGGCGCGGCTACCGTGACACCACTATCAAAGCCCCTATTAAAGAAAACCTCGCCGCCGCGCTATTGTTGCGCTGCGGCTGGCCAAACATCGCCGCCCAACACGGTTCTTTGCTGGACCCCATGTGCGGCTCCGGCACTTTGCTATTGGAAGGGGCGATGATCGCCGCCGATTACGCGCCCGGCCTGTTGCGTGATTATTTCGGCTTTACCCGTTGGAAACAACACGATGCCGCCTGTTGGCGCAGGCTCCGCAGCGAAGCCGAACGCCGCAAAACGATTGGCCTTGCCAAACTACCCGTTATCGTCGGTTTTGACCAAGACCGCCATACCGTCAATATCGCTTTAAACCATATCGCCAACGCCGGGCTGGCGCAGAAAATCCATGTCGAACGCCGTGACATCAGCGATGCCGCCCCGGCGGAAAGCTGGCAACGTGGCCTAGTGATTTGTAACCCGCCTTATGGCGAACGCTTGGAAGATGAAGAGGCGGTTGCCGAGCTTTATAAAAAACTGGGCGACACCTTAAAAGCGCGTTTCTTGGGTTGGCAAGTCGGCATGATCATCAGCGACCCTGAACTAGGTTTCCGTTTGGGCATACGTTCACAAAAGCCCATCACCTTGTTTAACGGGGCGTTAGAATGCAAGCTATTGCGCATGACCGTTACCGAATCGGCGTTTTTTATCCCCAAGGCGCGTAACCCGCAAGAGCGGGTCACGCAAGTGCTCGATACCAGCCACCCAGCGTCCGCCGAAGACACGGGCGCGGACATGTTTGCCAACCGCCTGAAAAAGAACTTGAAAAAACTCAGCAAATGGGCGAAAAATAACGCCGTCACTTGTTATCGCGTTTATGATGCGGATTTGCCCGAATATTCGGCGGCGGTGGATATTTATCAAGGTCAACAAACCTGGGTGAACGTGCAGGAATACGAACCGCCCAAAACCATAGACCGCCAAAAAGCCGACCAACGTCTGGCGGGCTTGTTGGCGGAATTGCCCAAGGTGCTAGATATTCCGCCCAGCAACGTGTTTTTAAAAATCCGCCGCAAACAGCGCAGCACCGAGCAATACGAGAAATTTGCCGATAGCGGGCAATTCCACCCAATTAGCGAAGGCGGTTGCACCTTATTGGTCAACTTTGCCGATTACCTGGATACCGGCTTGTTTTTGGACCATCGGCCCATCCGCCTACGCATCCAACAACAAGCCAAAAACAAACGCTTCTTAAACTTGTTCGCTTATACCGGCACTGCCACCGTCCACGCCGCAGTCGGCGGGGCCAGTGCCACCACTACGGTGGATATGTCCCATACTTATATCAACTGGGCCAAGCAAAACCTGGCGTTAAACAACACTCTCGGCACACATGAGTTTATCCAAGCCGATTGCTTGGAATGGCTGGCTAACGAAGCCGCCCAAGCCCTGCCCAGACAATATGATTTGATTTTTCTCGACCCGCCAACGTTTTCCAATTCCAAACGCATGGATGATGTGTTTGATATACAAAACGACCACGTCACCCTGATCCGCAACGCGGCAACACTGTTGGCGGCGGGTGGCGTGTTATATTTCTCGACCAATTTCAGGCGATTTAAAATGGACTATGAAGCCTTGGCGGGATTTACCGTAGACGACATCACCGCGGACACCATCCCCGAAGATTTTGCCCGTAACCCCAAAATCCATTATTGCTGGAGACTACTTAAACCATGCGTAGAGTAAAAATTCTGGTGTCAGGGCGTGTCCAAGGCGTCTATTTCCGCGTCTTTACCCAAAACAAAGCCAAACATTTTGCCATCAAAGGCAGCGTCAGAAACCTGCCCGACGGGCGTGTCGAAATCATCGCCGAAGCCGAGCATCCGGCGATAGAAAAGTTTATCAAATGGTGCCACAAAGGCCCCATTACCGCCCGCGTCGATCAGGTTGACATCGCCGAGTTGGAAGCTGACGAAGAACTGACCTGCTTTCAGATTAAGCCGTGAGTTGGGCATGGAAGCCATCATCTTTATCGGTATACAAGCCAGCGGCAAATCGACTTTTTATAAAGAACATTTCTTCAACAGCCACTTGCGCATCAGCAATGATTTGTTAAAAACCAAGCACAGGGCCGCCGCCCTGATGGAATATTGCTTGGCGACCCAAATGCCGCTGGTGCTTGATAACACCCATGTCAGCCAAGCTGTCAGGGCGCAGTGCATCACAACCTTTAAGCAAAGGCAGTGGCGGGTGCTGGGTTATTATTTCAAGACTGATTTGCAACGCTCGCTGGTGTGGAACCGACAACGCCAAGGCAAAGCGGTGATTCCTGAAAAAGGGATTTTAGGGACTTATAAACGGCTGGAATTACCCACGCTGGCCGAAGGGTTTGACCAGCTTTTTTATGTCGATTTTGTTGGCAACCAATTGGTTGCCAAAGCGTGGCGTGATGAAATTTGACGATCTTGACACCGCTATGCGGGTATATGAGACCGCCCATGACCATTGCGTACTGCCGGGTATGTACATGGTCGCCCGCCTTGATGGCAAAAATTTCACCACCCTGACCAAAACCACAGGGCAATTTGAAGCCCCGTTTGATGTCAAATTCCGTGAACTGATGGTCGAAACCAGCCGCCATCTGATGACGTGCGGCTTTAAAGTGATCTATGGCTTTACCGAAAGCGATGAGATTTCCTTGTTGTTCGACTTGGACATTGATCTGTTTGGCAGAAAACCCAGAAAATACCACTCTATTTTAGCGGGTGAGGCTTCAGCCGCCTTCACCTTACTGCTACAAAAACATGCTGTTTTTGATTGCCGGATTTGCCAGTTGCCAAACCCCGGCGTGGTGGTGGATTATTTCCGTTGGCGTAATGAAGATGCCCACCGCAACGCCCTTAATGCCCATTGTTATTGGGCGTTGCGCATAGCCGGACAGTCACCGGCAACCGCCGCCAATACCATCAACCGGAAATCAGTGGCGGCAAAAAACGAGTTGTTGTTTAGCTATGGCATCAATTTTAATGACCTGCCCAACTGGCAAAAACGTGGGATCGGGTTTTATTGGCAAGAAGAAGTAAAGCAAGGCTTTAATCCTAAAGAAAATAAGGCCGTTAATACCCTGCGCAAAACCCTTAAAACAGATTATGATTTGCCGATGAAAGAAGCCTATAGCGATTTTATCAGGGGCTTGTTGGAACGCACTGACATCGGCTCATAAACTTATGCAGGCAAAGGCAGCCCCCGCGATAAAATGCCGTAAGCCATCCACAAGCCTATCGCGCTATACACCAAACGTGGCAACCATTCGGCAAAGGCCTCATCCTGCAAGGCGAGGGTTTGGGCATCAATCTCGGTGAAATGCAGCAAGGTGTCCGGCAATTGTCCGCTGTATTCACCCGTGTTGATGATCTGCAAGGTTACGGGCTTAATTAAAGCAACTGTTGCCAAGGTTTCCGCCACGCTCGCCCCGGTTTTCAGCAACGCCAAGGCGGGTTTAAACTCTTGCCTTAACAGCGCATTGTCGATAGTGGCGACCGCTTGCGGCAACGCCACCGAATACGGCAAACCCGCATCCAACATCATCGCCAGCATAAAATAAAAACGGTTAAGCTGGCGGTTGGTCAGCCAAGCGGCCACTGGTGGCACCAGCAATTGCAGCTCATGCAACAACCTGTCCATGCCTATCGCCACCAGAAAACGCGGACACTTTAACAGCAATACAATGCCTGTTGCCATGATTGCCAACCTACCCGCGCTTTGGTACAGATACTCGCCGCCGCTGATACGCGCGGCGACCAAATCCGGCAAGGGCTGCACAAAGAACGAGATGACCAGCACCGCCGCCGGCAACACCAGCCGCGAGCGCATTTTCTTCTGCCGCCGTGCCGTGCCGCTGCAATGCTCCGCCAAGTTATGGTAAAGCGCCGCTAACCTGCCGCTATTTTCCGCCGCCGTAATCAACAGGCGTTGGTTATCGTCAAACAACCCCGTCCGATACCCCGCCTCGCCAATTTTTTGGCCTTTGCG
>JAQTNZ010000083.1 GCA_028713595.1 Methylovulum sp.
GGATGTTATCGGGTTGCAAGGGCCAGGGCTTGAAAGCCCTCAAGCAAAATAATGGATGGCCCCCAGCAAAGGGGTTCGTGGGTTCAGCGACACCTTAACGGAAACCGTGTCTAACAGGCCATAAAAACGCCCCTTAGCTTTAAAGGCCGAAATAAACCCACCCATCTGTATGACCGGCAATATCTTCGGGGCTATGCCGCCACCAATAAACACCCCGCCTATCGCCAAAGCTTTTAAAGCCAGATTACCCGCTTCCGCACCGTATAGCTCGGCGAACAGGCGCACGGTTTCCGCGCATAAGGCATCTTCGCCGCTGACCCCCAGTCTGGAAATGACGGCGTTGCGGTCTATCCCCAGCTCGTGGTCGTTCACCTCCGGCACTGCCAAGCAGGCGGTGGCAAAATCATGGTCGCAGAGAAAATCGTAAATATTGCTAAAGCCCATGCCGGAAATCAGACGTTCGCAACTGACATGTTGGGGATATTGGTTTCTCAAATAACTGAGCAAGCTGTCCTGCTGTTCGGTTTGGGGGGCGAAATCGCAATGGCCGCCTTCGGTAGCCATTGGCTGATGGCGCTCGCCATCCCAATACAAAATTGCCTCGCCTAGCCCAGTCCCGGCGGCGATCACGGCGATATTGCCCGTTTGCGCCTGGGCGTTCGGGTTTAATTCCAGCAGGTCGCCGTCCGGCAAATGTAACATGCCCAAGGCCATTGCTTCCAAATCATTCAGCAATTTGACCTGTGCCGTGCCTAAGGTTATTTTTAAGGCTTCGCCATCAAGCAGCCACGGCAAATTGGTGGTTTGGCAACGCTGGCTAACCACCGGGCCCGCCACGCCAAAACAGGCGGCGGTAATAGTGGTGCCGGGCGGGATGAACTCTTTAAGGATGTCGGTAAACTCAGGGTATGCGAGGCTGGAAAAGCTTTGCTCTTGCCGACAAACCCATTTGCCGTCCTGATCTTTGTCCAATAAGGATAAAACTGTTTTGGTGCCGCCTATATCGCCTGCAAGTATCATAGGGTTGTCTCTGGGTTGGGGGATTTTTGATTATGGGTGTCCATCAAATGCACCAATGCGTCCAAGATGCCATTAGCGACCCGATGTGGGGGCAGTTGGTAGAACGCTTGCCAAGCAAGCGCCACATGCTCTTCGTAGTGGTCTTGGTGCTGCGGATGCGCTTGCAGCCAACAGATCCGCACCGCATGGCCGATAATCACATCCGTCACTAGCGTATCATTAATGTACACGGAATGGGTATGGAAAATTGATGCTATCGCCTTGATGGCCTCCACGGTCAATTGCCGATATACGGGCGATTGGATTTTGTTCAGCAAATGGCTGACGTGTATCTTAAAGCTCTGTTCCCCTGAGGTCATTTGCGAGAGGATAATTTCACTGTCCAAGCGACGTTTGCTGTTGAGCTTTTCCCCCACCATCAGGCCATTGCAATGATGCAGGATATTCCAGACGCTGGCAAAAAAGGCATCATTCTCGCGCCCGACGCTGCCTTGGCGCTCCCGCCAATCATACCAGTCAGCCGTCCCGGCATGGTCTTTGGCATCCATCGCCTTGGAAAACCGCGCTTGCCCCAAATCCTTGCAATCACCGTCATGATGCAGAGATTCCACTTGGCTTAACTGGTTTTCGGTGTTGCTATAATCGGCCAAGGTTTCGCGGACTTTTTGCGACAATTGGTAAGGCGACAAAAACAGGATGTCGTTAAAGGCCTGATCCAAGGTGCCGCCGGTTTCGCGTTTTTGCCGGACCAAAATCAATTGCAGGATATGCCCTACCCTGACAGTGTGCATATCGGCGAACAATTCCGGCGCTGATTTGACTAACATGCCCAGATAGATAATCAGCTCTTGGATGATAATCAGCTCACTGGCATTGTTATTGTTGTAGGTGCGGATAATCTGCAAAATTTCCCACGAATCGGTCGGGCGGCTTAAGGTCGCCCGGCCACTATAAGCCCGGCCTACGGTCAGCAAATGCTGGCGCACCAAAATGTCGGTCGCCGCCTGTTCCAGGTTAATATCGTATTTGCCCAATAAACCGGCGCAACGCCTGATGACATACCAGGCATGTTGGTCGCCCGCCCGCCCGTAGACTTCTTCCAACAAATCCCGCACCGAACATTTTTGCTTATCGGACGTGGTTAGGCCGGACTGATAATCCAAACCATGACGTAGGGCCAACTGGCTTAACACTTCCAACTGCACATACAGGTTGCTGTTTATTTTCAGTTGCTCGACCAGAGCCTTGTCATCGCTGATTTCCCAAACCGTCAAAAATAGCGTGTCCAACGGCTTGGAATCCATGCCATCAAACGGCAGGACATGGAAAAAAGGCCGCTCACTTTCTTGCCAAGTCGCCTTGGAAAATTGGAAATCATGCAGGTAATTGATTTTTTCCTTATTGGAGGTGGCGGTAAAGTCGCCAATAAAGCCCAATTTTATCGGCACTTTATTGATGACCCCCTGTTGCAGTTCCTCGATAAATTCGATCAACACTTGGCGGTTATAGCTTTTTAGCATGTTGGGCTTGATGCTGATGACCACCAAAGGGTTGCCGGGCTTGTCCCAATGCTTAAAGATATAGGCAAATTCCAACCTTAACCGGTCTATCAACAGGCGGTTGTCCATAGCCAGATAAAAGCCCTTTTGGTTAAGGTATTGCGGTAGGAACACCAAATGTTCGCCCGATAAGACATACAGCTTGGACGTGGATAAGGTGCGCAATTGCCGCAACGGGCGGCCTGTCAGGCCATAACGGTCATTTCTGCCGACATGGGTGTAAGCCTGTGCCAACTCGCTGGCATCGCGGATTTGCACCGGTGACACTTCGGTCAATGTTTGGGTCTGGATGCCACACGCCGCCAAATCTTCTTGCACGTTTTCGTCTTGGGCCAATAGCGCAACCTGTACGCTGTGGCCCTGGCAGGGGCCGGTCATCTTATAGCGGCCTAAGGGGTCTATATCGTCAATGCCCAGCAAACCGTCCTGAATCAGGCTACCTAAAATAAACAGGCTTTGCGCCCACACCAACGGGACGTTTTCATTGGGCACACGGTCTTGACTTTGGGGTTGGGCTTTTTCCGCCGCAATCGCCTCTTTAGGGACGATGTACAGTTCCGGCAAGAGCTTTTGCCCGTTGTGTTCGACCAGCAAGCCTTCCAGTTTGGCGCGGTAATCCGCCGCTGCACCGGTATCGCCAGCAAAGAGCTTATTGAGCAGCAAATAGCTGAAAAACAACGGCCATTCACACTCGATGTGCATAAATTGCTTAAGCTCTTGCGGGTTGTAGTGCAAGCGTTTGCTGTCTTCGATAACGGTCTGGTGGCCGTCCAGCAAAAAGCGTTTGCAACCATAACGGCCTTGCAGTTTCTGACAAATCAGCTTTTCAGTTTTTTCACGGATAGCTTGATTTTCCACGGCAAAAGCCGGAAAGCCGGTGATGCTCAACACCGCCGAATCGGCTTCTTTGGAAATGGACTCACGTGGCAACAAAGATTCCAAGGTGATGCGGGTACGCGCAATATCATCACTGATGACATGCACCACCGCCGCTTGGCCGCCGTCTTTGCCGAACAGGTTAAAGCCCGACATAACCTCCAAGGCTGCTTTTGCCATACCGATGGAACTGGCGTTGAGTTCCGCGATACCGTGGTTAATTTTATTGCCCCGCTCCCAAATGCCATAGTCAGGGGTACGGTAGGTACGGCTGACGTAATGCACTAAATTTTGCACAAAATTGACTTCATCAATGGTAAAGACAATGCGCAGGCCGGATGCGGTCATTTGTGCCAGCATCAGCAAAAACAACGAGGTGGCGTCCAACTGCAAATGCCCCCACTCATGGTCGCCGACCACCACCACCCCGGTTTTGGTGTCGTACTTGGCATGTAAGGCATCCAAAGGATTTTGGGTATGCTTAAACTTTTCCACCTTTGGGGACTGGCGCATCATCGCCATCAACAGGCCACGCATTAGCTTGACTACGCTTTGTTCCAACAAATACGCGCGGCCTTGGTTTTCATGCTGAGGATCATCCCCAACCCGCCGATAAGCCAAGCCCAAACCCCAGACCGCCAAAATGCTGTAGACATTATCCCTAACCCAGGCATCGGTATAATTGCCATGTGCGGTGACCGCCGTACTGGCGGGCAATAAGCCGCTCACCCAATGCTGGCGGCTAAGGATAATATCCTGCACCTGTTGGAAATAACGTTCCAGTTGCTCAAGCTCAAGAATTGGTTTCATCTTTATTATGGTATCGGTGAATGAAAGGTTTATAGGGCAAATGCAGATATTGTGCCAAAGCTAAAGGCATTATGGAATCCCGGCGCACCTACGCAGCGATACCCAAAATTGTGATTTTTGGCGGTAAGTGTTTAATCTTTCGCGGTAGGCCAAGGGCGACGCACGGGCACCTCCAAAAACCAACGTAACCTTCTTAAGCACCGTGCCCCGCGTGAACGCACCAAATACAACCACACCCACGCACTAAAAACGACCACCAAACCCAGTGTTTGCAAGCCTTTGCACCCTGTTCCAGCGGCAAACCCAGCATTTGCCGCCTGATTTTCTGAAAAATCGTGGGCAATACCAAAATTGGTTCGCTTATTGCTTTATCCATAAACAATTCCAACAGCCAATCAGGAGCAAATAATGAGTGGAAATGCCGTGCGCGTCCAGGCGATTCAAACTATCACCAACCGCCAACCTATGCCGGTCAAACCACCGGCAACGTTGGACAGCTTATGGGCAAGCGATGTCTTTACCCTAAGCAAAATGAAAGAAAGCCTGCCTAAAGAGGTTTTCAAATCCCTGAAAAAAACCATCGAAACCAGTTCAGAATTGGACGTTTCCATTGCTGACGTGGTGGCCTTGGCCATGAAAGACTGGGCCTTGTCCAAAGGTGCTTTGTATTACGCCCACGTTTTTTATCCCTTGACCAATGCCACCGCCGAAAAGCATGATGGCTTCATTTCCGTGCAAAGCGACGGTTCGGTGATTTCCGAATTCAGCGGCAAAGTGCTGGTGCAGGGCGAGCCGGACGGTTCATCATTCCCTAACGGCGGTATCCGCTCGACATTTGAGGCCCGTGGCTATACTGCCTGGGACGTGACCAGCCCCGCGTTTATCATGACCACCGACAACGGCGCAACGCTGTGCATCCCGACGGTGTTCGTGTCTTGGACAGGCGAAGCCTTGGACAAAAAAACCCCGTTGCTCCGCGCCAATGCCGCCATGAACAAAGCCGCCAAGCGGGTTTTATCGCTGCTCGGCCATACCGACATCGCTCCGGTCAATTCCAGTTGCGGTGCGGAACAGGAATATTTTCTGGTTGACGCCAACTTTGTCAGCGGCCGCCCTGATTTGTTATTGGCCGGACGCACCCTGTTTGGAGCGTCGCCCGCCAAAGGCCAACAATTTGATGACCATTATTTTGGCGCCATCCCTGAACGCATCCAAGTGTTTATGCAGGATGTTGAAGAACAGCTCTATAAATTGGGCATCCCCGCCAAAACCCGCCATAACGAAGTGGCTCCCGGACAATTTGAAATCGCGCCCTTTTTTGAATCGGCCAACGTGGCGACCGACCATCAACAATTATTGATGACCGTCCTAAAAAACACCGCCAAAAAACACGGTTTGGTCTGTCTGCTCCATGAAAAACCCTTTAAAGGCATCAACGGTTCCGGCAAACACGTCAACTGGTCAGTCGGCAACGCCACCCAAGGCAATTTGCTCGATCCAGGTTCCACGCCGCATTCAAACTCGCAGTTCTTGCTGTTTTGCGGTGCCGTCATCCGGGGTGTCCACAAATACGGCCCGTTATTACGCGCCGCCATCGCCACCGCCAGCAACGACCACCGCTTAGGCGCCAACGAAGCGCCACCCGCCATCATGTCCGTGTATCTGGGCTCGCAACTGGATAACGTGTTTGAACAAATCAGCAAAGGCGAAATCACCGGCTCCTTAAATGCCGGAGTCATGGATTTGGGCATCAAAACCCTGCCTATTTTTAGCAAAGATGCCGGGGATCGCAACCGCACCTCACCGTTCGCCTTTACCGGCAACCGTTTTGAATTCCGTGCCGTCGGTTCGGGACAGTCCGTTGCCGGCCCCTTGGTCGCCATGAACACCATGCTGGCCGATTCGTTAAACTGGGTGGCTGATGAGCTGACCAGTGAAATCGCCAAAGGCGCGGATTTGGATGCCGCTATTTTAACCGTACTGAAAATCATCATCGACAACCACGGTGCGGTGGTGTTTGGCGGTAACGGCTATTCCCCGGAATGGCATAAAATGGCGGTTGAAGAGCGTGGCTTAAGAAATCTGCGCACCGCTGCCGATGCCCTGCCTGTCCTGAAAGAAAAACCCATTGAAGAACTGTTTGACGGCTTAGGCGTGTTGTCGCCTGTGGAATTGGCCAGCCGTTTTGACATTTATGCCGAACAATATGTCCTGGCGATTGAAGTTGAAGCCAAGCTGGTGATTAGCATGGCCAAAACCGGCATTTATCCGGCGGTCATCAAATATTTGTCCAGCCTCTCTGGCAGCATCAGCGCCCTAAAAGCCAATGGCGTAGAATTGGGCAACGAAACCCTGATCAAAATCTCGACTACGCTGAACACGATGATGGCGACCGTTGACAAGCTTAACACCGCGCTGGGCCAACATGATTTTGCCGAAACCGAAGAACATTTGCAATTTTGCGCCAAAACGATTCGCCCATTGATGGATGAAGTCCGTACCTACGCGGATGCGCTGGAAACCGAAGTGGCTGATGAATTATGGCCTTTCCCGACTTACCAAGAAATGTTGTTCATAAAATAACCGCTCTGGCGCAATGTCAGGAACCCCGCCCGTACCAGCGCAGGGTGTAGGATGTTTGACCACCCTCCTACACTATGACGCACTCTAAATGCCTTCAGTACACGGCTTGCCTAACTGCCCAGGTTAGGCAAGCCTTCTGTCAGCCCATAAAAAGCACATCTAATTAGTGCTTTTCCTTGCCTATTGCATTAAACTGGCTATCAATTGAATCAGTTGCCTAAGAACGTGTTCTAAGCTGATTTCACCTGCACACCTCTTAACAACGCGGAACACCCCCCATGTCACAACTCACGCCGGAAGGCCAACAACTCATCAACAACCTCGCGCAACGCTACCATTTTAGCACTGACGCGGTGCTTAGCCTTTTGCAATCGGTGCAGAACGGCAACGGTTCCATGGCGCAATTTAGCCATCCCGAATTCGGCGGCTCCGGGCAATGGATGCGCGGCGGCATGATTATGATCGGCGATATGTTCAATAACGGCCTGAAAAACAGTGTCAGCAACCTATGCCAAGAACTCGCCAACCTGCTGGCTAACCAGCCTATCATCTGGCAAAGCCAATCTTTCCAAAGCCAAAACCCAGGCCACAACACCGCCCCAGTCAGCCTGTTTGTGCCCGCCACGGGCGGCAATAACGGCAACTGGTGGCCACAAGGCTTGATGAACCCTAACAGCACCGGATCGCAAAACAATGTCCGCTATGCTTACTTTGCCAGTATCCGGCGTTTGGCCATTGAAGCCCACGGCCATGTCACGCTGTACGATACCCTAGACCATCAGATCGGCGGGTTTTCCCAGCAACAATCGGGCGGCAGTTCCGTGACCTTCACTAGCCAACACGGTATTGTCGATGTCCAAAACTTGCCGGTTATCTCCGTAGATAACGTACCGACCACGCCATCGATGCCAGTGCCGACGTTCACCGATACGCACGTTAACCCCGCCCCTGTGGCCGCGCAAGAAGCCGACATCTTTGGCGCGATTGAAAAATTGGCAGGTCTACGGGACAAGGGCATCTTAAGTGATGCCGAATTTAACGCTAAAAAATCCGAATTGTTAAGCCGTCTATAGACAAACAGGCCGTTAAGCGGTAAGAATAAAACTTGGTAAAAGCGCACAAAACCCTTAAAATGTCCGCAAAGGACAGCGTTTTTATGTTCTTAATTATTTTCAACTACTTAACTAACGTTTCGTGAAAAATAAATTTTATAGATCTTTTCTGATAGGTGTTGGTCTGGCCATCATGACCATGTCTGGCCATGCGGCCAAGCATAACCACGCCAGCCCTAAAAAAAGCCCGGCAGCGGTGGCCAAGCCTAGCCGCAAGCATAGCGTCATTCCGGTCAAGCATAGCGAGCCGCGCACGGCACCTCATGCCTCACCTGCCAAATACGCGGCGTTACGCTCCCATAGCGTGCGCGGGCTGGTTCCGGTCAAACACACCCTATTGCGCCAACGGGCCGCGCAAAACCC
>JAQTNZ010000084.1 GCA_028713595.1 Methylovulum sp.
GGCCCACTGAAGGCACGGACACGTCTTGTCCGCCCTTAAGTGGGTCGCCGAAATAATTAGCGCCGTGCCAACCAGGGCTTTAAGATGCGCTGAAGACCACAGTGTCCTGTGGTTGCATAGGCCGAACGCCTTGGTCAGCGGGTATTTTTGCGGCCCGCAGTGTATGCCTTGGCTGTCAATGCGCCACACTGTGGGTATGAAAGAACTCGCTGATGGCATTCAGGTGGCGGGCGGCCATTTTGAGTGTTTTTTTGGCGGCATTGAACTGTAAGGCCAATCTGATAAGGGTGGGCAATTCCAAAGGGTGCAACGCCAAAAACAGCAACAGGCGGCTTAAGACAATGTCACCTTGGCTATTGGCGGCATATTCGATGGCACGGGGCAAATCCATGGTCACGGGGTCAACAATCGCCCGGATCGCCAAAAACGGCAGGGCCTTGCGCCGTGCTATCTTGGCGATGGCGATACTTTCCATATCCAAAGCCATTGCCCCTGTGATCGCTTGCAGTTGTTGCTTTTCCTTACTGGAGGAAACAATGCTCAGGCTTTCCGCCAAGCACCCGCTATGCACCGTCAAGGTTTGTGACAATATCTGTTTGCTATGGCGATGCCAATCGGCATTGATGTCCAGCACCATGTCATTGCTGTCCAGTAGGCTAACCGCCAAGGTCAGGTCGCCAGATTTAAGGCTGGGCTGCAAGGCCGCCGCGCACCCCCAGCTAATCAGCTGGGTCGCGCCTTTGGCGACCAACAGTTCGGCGGCCGCTTGGGCGTTCTTGCCGCCCGTCCCCGAATAGGTAACTAACAGCGTATTGGCAATGAATACGCAATGGCCTTTGTCGATACGTTTGGATGTCAGTGTCGCCAGTTCTTCAGGAAGCGCGACTACAATACCGGATATCACTTGTTGCCCAATTCGTTACGGTATCTTGCCAAAGCCCACAGCGGGAAAAATTTGTCGTAGCCGTGGTATTTCAGATAAAACACCTTAGGAAAGCCCGGGGCGGTAAAGCATTTGTCATTCCACAAACCATCGGCTTGTTGGTGACGTAAGAGAAAATCAATGCCTGCCTTAACTTCGGGGCTACGCGCTTCACCTGCCGCCATCAACCCCAATAAGGCCCAGGCGGTTTGGAAGGCGGTGCTGCAACGGTATTTGCCGCTGTAGCTTAAATCGTGGTAACTGAAATTGTCTTCACCCCAACCGCCATCGGCACGTTGCACGCTTTTTAACCAGCGTGCCGCTTTGGTGTACATGGCATCGGTTTTTGGCAAAGCGGTTTGCTCCAAGCCTAACAGCACTGACCATGTGCCGTAGATATAGTTGGTTCCCCAACGGCCAAACCAAGAGCCGTCGGCTTCTTGCTCGGTACGCAGGTAAGCGAGCGAACGCATCAAAGCGGGTTGGTATTCGTCATGATCTTGGGCAACCCTTGCCATCAGCATCGCACAACGGGCGCTGACATCGGCGGTCGGTGGGTCAAGCAAGGCACCGTGGTCGGCAAAGGGAATTTCGTTCAAATAATAATAAGTATTATCGACATCAAACGCCCCATAGCCGCCATTTTTGGACTGCATCCCGACAATCCAACGGGTTGCGCGGTGGATGGATTCGTCCAATTCAGGCAATTGCGAATCGGCCATGGCAAAGCCGACTATCGCCGTGTCATCAACATCAGGATAATGCGGGTTGGCGAATTGGAAAGCCCAGCCACCGCCTTCCAGCTCAGGCCGGGCAATGCGCCAGTCCCCCGGTTCATCGCGCAACTGTTTGGATTTTAACCAGTTGTAAGCGCGGGTCAAAGCGGGGGTAGCGACACGGTTAGCTTCAGCCTTGGCTTTGTCGGCTTCTTGCAACGCCAGTGCCGCCAAGGCGGTGTCCCATACAGGTGACAGGCATGGCTGGCAATAAGCATCGTATTCGTTGACCACCAATAATTTGTCAATAGCTTTGCGGGCGGTTACAACCAACTCATGGTCTTTCGGATAGCCCACCAGCAATAAGGCTTCATAAGAATTGACCATCGCCGGAAAAATCCCCCCTAAGCCATCTTCGCCGTTCATTCTTTCAATAAACCAGTCGCAGGCCTTTTTTATGGCAAGCTGGTGCATGGCCTTAGGCACCAGTGGGCGGGTGAGCCTACCCAGTTGATCCAGCCCCAGAAAAATTTTGCTCAAGAACGTCCGCTCAGGGAAATAATGGCGTTCCTTGTCAGGATGGGTGACAAACAACTCCAATATATCCACGTGCAGCGGGTTTTTGGCTTCCGCCTTTAAGCTGCACAGGATAAACAACGGCACCATGACCGTCCGTGACCAATAAGACACCTTGTCCAAATGGAAGGGGAACCATTTGGGCAGCAGCATGATTTCGACCGGAATGTACGGAACGCCGCGCCAAGGCAGTTGCTTGAAGATAGCCAGGGCGATACGGGTGAACACATTGGCTTTCGCCGCGCCGCCTTGGCTAAGGATATAGTTTCTCAGGCGGACAAGATGGGGGGCGTTAATGTCATCACCGGCCATCTTGAGGGCGTAATAGACTTTGACGCTGCAACTTAAGTCGCCTATGCCGCCCGTAAACAAGGGGTAGCTGCCATCTTCGGACTGCCGTGAGCGCAAGTAATTGGCAATTTTGGCTTGTAAGACTTCATCAATCTCGCCGAGATAGTGCATCATCATGATGTATTCGGACGGGATAGTGCAGTCGGCTTCCAATTCAAACACCCAATAGCCGTCTTTGTTTTGCAGCCCCAACAAGGTGTCTTGGGCTTGGCTGATGGCCTTGTTTAAATCATAAGCGTTGGAGTGGATAGCGTGTGACGCACTGGGCGAGTGGCTATGGTCAAGATAATGGGTGGCATCGGTAAACATAAATAATGTCCTTAAAAATCCAAGTTAGCTTTTGAGGAGGGCATGGGGTATGACCAGCCAGGCGTGGCAAGTCCTCGGCTAGTCAGCTTGAACAGTAGATTGAGCAACGTATTGCTACGGCCTATGAGTTTGGTGGCAACAATGGTTGCTTTGACGCTGTTGCGGGTAATCTTTACTTGTTCGGAGCGGTTGAAGTTTAGGTTTTGCTTAATTTTGCATAAGGTCAGCACCGCCATCCCTATCGCCCACAAACAAAAATTGCGCAGTCCGGTTTCATGGGCGGGGATCAGCAAGGTGTAATCCAGCGCGTTGCGCAAATGCGCGTGGGCAATCCCCAACAAATGTTCCAGGCCTTTTCTGAACAGGGCCGAATCAGTGTCGGGGGTCAGGGTTTTTAGGTCAAACTCGGTTTCGGTAAAAATATCCTGTGGCAACCAGCAAACGCCGCGTTCGGCATCGTCCCAAATGTCCTTTAAGATATTGGTCATTTGCAGGCCTTGGCCAAAGGAGACCGAAAGCGTGAGCATGGCCTCACGGTGGCGGGCGATATCCGCCGAATAATGGCAAAACAGCTTGGTCAGCATTTCCCCGACACAACCTGCGACGTAATAGCAGTAGCTATCCAAATCGGCTAAGGTCGCCAGCCCGTTATGCAGGTTTTGCGCCTGAAACACCGGCATTCCTGCCGCCATCGTCTGCACACAGCCTGTCAACGCCGCCACTTGCTCGGCATCAAAACTATGGGTGATTTCGATGACGCGGGGCAATAGATGGATCAGGGTATGTTCGGCGGCGATAGTTTGCTTGGACAACAAGGGCGCAAGCTCAACCGCAAACGGTTCGGAATTCTCGCCGGTTTTGACCACCTCAATAAACTCGTTACAAAAATAATGTTTTTGTTGGGCGCTCAGCGACACTTCATCTTCTATGGTGTCAACAATACGGCATAACAGGTAGGCGTTCGCCACCGCACGGTAGAGCGGCGCGGGCAATTGCGGGATAGTCAGCGCAAATGTCCTGGACACGCCTTCAAGCAAGGCGGCCTGAAAGTCGTCATCTGAGAGCTGGCTCAGTAATTTTGGGTTATCCAAAGAGAGTCGAGGTGTGCCCATAACAATGCCGTTGAATCGTGTTTTTAGGGTAAGTTGCTTTATGGCAATAATAGACTGTTTGTTGGTATTTTGCAAAGTAATGTTGTTTTATTGCCAATACCCTGATTTGATAGGCTTTGTAAGCCTGTTTTTGGGAACAAAAACAGTTATTTAAAGTCTCCTGTTGTATTTATGTGAAAGATTGCCAAAAAGCACTCTTCGCCCCCGCTTTTGGATTATTTAGCGTAAAGACTGGAGTCGTTTGGGAAAAGATAGTATTCTACTGACCAATAGCTAAGCGTTTGTATTATATAAAGCCAAGGCCGACAATTTTAGATTTTTGGCGGGGGGCTTCGCCAAGTGGCTGTATTTTAGCCACGAACGTGTGCTGTTGTTTTATTGCTACATGCTTATTATTTTTGCGCATTCACAGGGTGAAGACGGCCTGACCTTAAGATAGGCTGTCGCCAACTTAAACAATTTTGGAGGATTTACAAATGGGTGTCCCTTTACGCCAACAATTAACCGTCGGCACTTACCTCATCAAGCAAAAACTGAAAGGTGTCAAAAAATATCCCCTTGTGCTGATGTTGGAGCCGTTATTCCGCTGCAACCTAGCCTGTGCCGGTTGCGGCAAAATTGACTATCCCGATGAGATCCTTGACCGCCGCCTGTCTTTTGAAGAGTGTATGCAGGCCGTTGACGAATGCGGTGCGCCGATGGTGTCAATTCCAGGTGGCGAGCCGCTGATCCATAAAGAAATGCCGCAAATCGTAGCCGGCATTATCGCGCGTAAAAAGTATGTGTATCTGTGCACTAACGCACTATTGTTGAAAAAACGCATTGACGATTACACGCCATCGCCTTATTTGACCTTCTCCATCCATCTGGACGGGATGCAAGAGCGCCATGACACGTCAGTCTGCCAGGAAGGCGTTTTTGAGCGGGCGGTTGAGGCGATTAAGCTGGCTTTAGGCAAAGGTTTTCGCGTCACTATCAATTGTACCTTATTCCAAGGCGAAAACGCCCAGGAAGTGGCCGATTTCTTGGATTATGCGATGGAATTGGGTGTTGAGGGCGTGACTATCGCCCCAGGTTTTAGTTATGAGCGCGCCCCCCAGCAAGATGTGTTCATCAAAGGCCGCGATGTCAAGGAACTGTTCCGGGGCATTTTTAAGATCGGCAAAACCCGCAACTGGAAGCTTAACCATTCTTCCTTGTATTTGGACTTTTTGGCCGGCAACCAAAGCTACGAATGTACGCCGTGGGGCAACCCTACCCGCAACGTGTTTGGCTGGCAAAAACCTTGTTATTTGCTGGCTGATGAAGGCAACGCCGCCAGTTTTCAGGAATTGCTGGACACCACCCCCTGGGACAAATACGGCAACAGCACCAACCCCAAATGCGCTAGCTGCATGGCGCATTGCGGCTACGAAGCCACGGCGGTTGAAGATATGTTGAAAAACCCTTTGAAAGGTTTGCTGACAGCCCTCAGAGGCCCTAAAACGGAAGGCGACATGGTGCCTGAACCCCTGCCTGAACTATTGCCGACAACCCCCGTATCAACATTGGCGGGTATCCCTATCCGCGTGGAAATGGCCGATTAAGTACGGCTTAATCAGGTCATGCCCCGCTTATCTTAAAGGGCGGGCTTAACGCAGTCTGATTGCTTCCATGAACTTATGAGCGTACCGCCTCTCTGTCCTTAAGGCCGCTTTAATGGCTTGCCCTTCTAAAAGCGGCTTGGGGGCGACCCCAAGCCCATGGCATGGGTACGCGTTTCACCGATAAAGGATCAGCCTACGGTTCCGTTACGGGTAAGTTTGGCCTGATGATCGGGAGGCCGTGCAACAAATCGACTGATGACTTAACCAAACTATATGACTTAGGAGATCCGCAGTGATTGTCTTTACTAACCCATTAAAAAAAATACAGCGTACGCTGGTGGTTGCCGCCCTGTTACTGGCCCCCGCCCACGCTTTTGCCGAAGAAACCAACACCGCCAGACAGATTGTCGATAACTTTCAAACACAATTGTTGGCGGTCATGAAAGAGGGCAAAAAATTAGGCTATGCCGGGCGTTACGCCAAACTTTTCGATGTCGTTTCCGCCAGCCATGATTTGAGCAAGATTGCGCGTATTGTCGTTGGCAAGGAATGGGAAAAATTATCCGAAGCGCAACAGCAACAATTGGTCGATGTGTTCAGCAAATTGAGCGTGGCCTCTTATGCCCATAATTTCAAAGACTACAGCGGCGAAGCTTTTGTCTTTGATTCCGAAGAGACCACTAATCGCGGCGGCGTGGTGATCCATAGCCACCTCACCATTCCTGATGACAAAGATGTCAAATTTGATTATATGCTTAAGGAAAAGGGTAGCAGTTGGCGCATCAACAATATCATCGCTAACGGCGTAAGCGATTTGGCCTTGAAGCGCTCGGAATACACCAGCATTTTACAACGTGATGGTTTTGATGCTTTAATAACTAAGATTAATGAAAAAATCGACAACTATTCAAAATTATAGGCTTTATTTGCAATGAACCGACACCGTGACGGGCGCAATGCCACCTATCATCTGCCCCTTTCCTGTGTATTGGTGGGCATTCTGGCATTAACGGGTTGTGCGTCAACCGGTGCCGGCAACGCTTCCACTAGCGCCGATGACCCTTACGAACCCTTCAATCGGGCGATGTATACGTTCAACGATCAGGTTGACAATTATCTTGCCGAACCTATTTCCGATGCTTATAAAGCAGTAACCCCACAATTTTTCCAGACTTGGGTGTTTAACTTCTTCAACAACGTCAAAAATGTCGATGTCATCACCAACGATATTTTGCAGGGTAAGTTTAGCCAAGGCGGTGAGGATATCAGGCGCTTGCTGATGAACTCCACCCTAGGCTTGGGCGGGCTGTTCGATGTCGCCAAATCGGTGGGTCTGGAACAGAATGATGAAGACTTTGACCAGACTTTTGCCGTTTGGGGGATACCGCGCGGGTCTTACTGGGTCATCCCATTGGTAGGGCCGGCAACGACACGCGGCATTCCGGGGATGATCCTTGACATTGCCCTCAACCCAACGTCTTATGTCGCCTATCCGGTACAGTTGGCTTCGCTGGTCAACACCCGCTCCAACGCGGAGGGTTCATTAAAATTTATTGACGAAGCGTCCTTAGACCCTTATGTGTTCACCCGCGAATCATTCTTGCAATGGCGGGCCAGCTTGGCAAATGACGGCAAATCGGAGCCTGCCGACTTTGCCGATGATATGGATGCTGAGGACGATGCGGCGGCCAAAAAAACGCAAACCAAGGGGGGCGTTAAGTCAGCGACTCCCTCGGTATCTAAGCCCGCACCTTAAGCCAGGGGGTATTGGACGCGCTTGGGATGGTGTGACAAGTAAGTTGGCCTAAAGCTTACGACAAGGATGTCGTCCTAAAAATGCAACAAAGAATGTATTTCGTAACCGTCCAGCTTGTCGCGCCCATCCAGACAATCCAGCTCCACCACGAAGGCACAGGCTTCGACCACCGCACCCAATTTTTCCACCAATTCACAACTGGCTTTAGCCGTGCCGCCCGTTGCCAGCAAATCATCAATCAGCAACACCCGATCAGAAGCGTCCAGCGCGTCAATATGCACTTCCAGCATGGCGGAGCCGTATTCCAGATCGTATGACACGTTCTGCACATCATAAGGCAGCTTTCCAGGCTTTCTCAGCGGTATAAACGGCAAACCCATTTCCCACGCCACTAAAGCGCCAAAAATAAAGCCCCGCGCCTCCATGCCAGCCACCGCAGTGATGGTGCGCCCCAAAAATGGCTGCAACAATAGATGTACAGCCAGCCTTAACGCCGCCGGGTCTTTAACCAGCGGGGTAATGTCTTTGAAAATGATTCCAGGTTTGGGGAAATCAGGAATATCGCGGATTTTGCTGGTCAGTCTGTGCATAATGGCTTCATTGCTGGTAAGTGGCACGTTATTTTTAGGGTTGAAAGGCATTAGGATCGCAAAAAATAGGGTGTCCGCACATGATTGGGGGAGGGCATCGTGATGTTGATCGGTGCCACCGCCTTGTTTTTAGCGCTTTTCGTAGACATAAGGCCAGATTGTAAGCAAAATAGGCCATCAAGGCATCTATTTCCACCCTTATTCACAAAACGCCCTGATAGCCGCCAAAATCCCCTTGACATCCAGGCCGCAGAAAGCCAGCAGCTCCTCGCGGGTGCCCTGTTCGATAAAGCTGTCGGGCAGGCCGATGTTGAGGACGGGCAGGGGGCGCTTGCGCGCCTGGA
>JAQTNZ010000085.1 GCA_028713595.1 Methylovulum sp.
ATGAAGAATGATAAGGCGTTCTTAGATGTTCATCCGTCCATTCAATCATTGTCCCTTCATTCCAGCCCTTTTCCTGCCACAGCCTGTCCATTTCTTGAGTTGCTTGCTGGGCAAAATAATTTGCCAGCAAATTTTTTATATCGGCTAGTTGCTGGTTAGTGATTTCGTGGCTGAACAGCTTTAATAACTCCAGTTGCAACGGGGTTAATTTTTGAGCCTGCATGATATTCTCCAAGCCGAAAGTTAGTTTTGCTTACCCCAGCGTCTCCATCCGAATCCGGCTAACCTTACCGCTCACAGTCGGCAAAGCCTCAATCCCGGCAATCGCCGCGTTCATTTCCTGCTCCAGTGTGATTTGCGTCAACATGATGATCGGCACGGCAGTTTCACCTTTCAAGGGTTCTTTCTGGATCATCGCTTCAATGCTGATGTTGTGGTCGGCAAGGATTTTGGTCACATCGGCCAAGACACCGGGTTTGTCTTCAGCATTCAGGCGCAAATAATACGAGGTTTTGATGCGGTCTGCGGGCAACACCGGAATGTCCGCCAAAGCATCGGCTTGGAAAGCCAAATGCGGGACACGGTTTTCAGGGTCGGAAGTCAAAGCCCGCACCACATCAATGACATCAGCCACTATGGATGAACCAGTCGGCTCGGCGCCGGCGCCGGCGCCGTAATACAACGTCGCACCCACCGCATCGCCTTTCACCAGCACCGCGTTCCTCACACCGTTGACGTTGGCGATCAACCGCCGTTCGGGGATCAGGGTCGGGTGCACACGCCATTCGATGCCTTCCGGGGTTTTTCTGGCGATACCCAAATGTTTGATGCGATAGCCCAGTTGCTCGGCATATTCAACATCGACACGGGTAATTTGCGTAATGCCTTCGGTATAAACCTTATCAAACTGTAAGGGAATGCCAAAGGCAATAGAAGCCAAAATAGTCAACTTATGTCCGGCATCAATGCCTTCCACGTCAAAAGTAGGGTCAGCCTCGGCATAACCTAGGGCTTGTGCCTCCGCCAAGACATCGTCAAAATCACGGCCTTTATCACGCATTTCGGTCAGGATAAAATTGCCGGTGCCATTGATGATGCCCGCCAACCATTGGATTTGGTTGCCGCTTAAACCTTCGCGGATGGCTTTGATAATCGGGATGCCGCCCGCCACCGCCGCCTCAAACGCCACGATCACGCCCTGTTCGCTGGCTTTGGCGAAAATTTCGTTGCCGTGGGTGGCGATCAGCGACTTGTTGGCGGTGACAATATGTTTGCCGTTGGCGATAGCGGTCAAGATCATGTCCTTAACCGCCCCTGCCCCGCCGATGGTTTCAACAATAATGTCGATGTCCGGGTCATTGATAATCGCTAAAGAGTCGGTGGTCAATTGTATGTCTTGCGTGTCGCAGATACGCGGTTTGTCCAAGTCCCTCGCGGAAGCGCGGGTGATGACTATCTCGCGTCCGGCACGGCGGGCGATTTCTGCGGCATTGCGCTTTAAAATAGTGACCGTACCGCCACCGACCGTACCCAGTCCCAACACACCTACTTTTATCGGTTTCAAAGCAAACTCCAGTTCAGCTAAAAGCCACCATTATATTTCATAAGGCGCAAGGCACAAGCGCGAGTTTGTAATAAGAAGGCCAAAACCTTAGGATGGTTTCAATAATTTCTTGCGCACCTTTTTGCTGACCATATTGATAAAGTCATCGCTGTTCTCATAGTCTTGGGCTTTGATAAACTCAACCATCGCCGCCACCAGTTTTTTGGTGCCGGCAATTTCTTCGTGCGAGCGTCCGCAGCCTTGGCAATGGGTACCGTCTTTCGTGCATTGGTCGGCACAGGGGGTAAATTTCATAGCGTTTCTCAGTTCAATTTAGATTAGTTAGGGTCTGGCCGGATTTCAAACACGCAATGGATGAATCCTTTAGGAACGTGCATAAAATAATCCCTGCACAACCTATCGTGAGGCGATTTCCTTGGAGCGCGGGCATCTTGCCCACCCTTGCGGGCAAGATGCCCGCGCTCCAAGACCGTTTGCCTGAATTATTTCCTACCCATTCCTTAGCCGATATTTTCACACAGCGATTTTGCCACCGCAGCTATTTTGTAGGGATTACAGGGCGTTGGCGGGCTTCCCGCCTAGCCATAAAATCCATACATTTTGTGCCGGATAGGGTTTATGTTATTGTTTGGCAACCGCCCCCTTTTCGTCGCCACCCACGTCCCATCCCTGTTATGGCCTACCCTATCGAAAACAAGTTTGTCATTGGTGTCGCTTCCAGCGCGTTATTTGATTTGACCGAGTCGCACCAGATATACCTTGATAAAGGTTACGATGAGTACCGCATCCATCAAGAAACCCATATAGACAAACCGTTCCCTACCGGGGTCGCCTTTCCGTTCATCCGCCGGTTTTTAGGCATCAACAAAGTTTTCCCCAAAGAATTGCCGGTTGAAGTGGTGCTGCTGTCGCGCAATTCACCGGAAACAGGCTTAAGGATATTCCGCTCCATCCAGCATTATGGCCTTGATATTAGCCGCGCCGCCTTTATGGCCGGACGTTCGCCCCATGAATATGTCCCCGCGTTTAACGCCTCGTCGTTCTTAAGTGCCAACAAAGCCGATGTCCAACAAGCGATTGATGCCCATTATCCCGCCGGGGTCGTGCTGCCTTCAAAGATTCATGATGACGGCCAAGATGGCGAATTGCGGGTCGCCTTTGATTTTGATGGCGTGATTGCCGATGATGAGGCCGAGGCCGTGTACAAGAAAAACCATTCCATACCCGAATTTGTCGCCCACGAAATTGCCAACCAAGCGATTCCGCATAAGCCAGGGCCGCTGGCCGAGCTGTTTAAAAACCTGTCTTTCATCCAAACATTAGAAGACGAAAAGCGCAAGCACGATGCCACCTACCAAAAGATCATCAGGATCGCCATTATAACAGCCAGAAACGCCCCCGCCCATGAGCGGGTGGTCACGACCTTAAAAAGCTGGGGGGTTTCGGCGGATGAGTCGTTTTTTTTGGGGGGTATGGATAAGGCGAGGATATTGTCGGTCTTAAAACCGCATATCTTTTTTGACGACCAATGCAGCCATTTGCATTCTTATGCCGACAATATCCCGATGGTGCATATTCCCTACGGGATAGCCAACAAAACCAAATAAAGCTTTAAAGCCTAAAGAAATAAGGGAGGGCGGTCAGCACCACACCTACCAGCACCAACACTATGACGCTAGGGACAAAATAGGGATAAACCATTAACGCCAAGCCACACAGCAACGGGACAACCGCGCCTTGTTTCTTGCCATAGATAAAATAACCCAGCCCCAATGAGCTAAACAGCACGCCCCAGAGCAGTTCCGCTTCGTTACCCATTTAACACCGCCTGTATGTATCCGGCCCTAGCCATCACTCTCAACTGTCCACCATTTTCAGGTTATATTTTTTCACCCGATAACGTAGGGTCTCACGGGTCGCGCCCAGCATCCTGGCGGCGGCGGTCAGGTTATTGTCCACCCTCTCCAAGACCGTTTTGATGATAAAGCGTTCCATATCATCCAAGGCCATACTGCCATCCAACGGCAAGTTCAGGCTGTCACCACTGACACTGTAAGCGGTTTTACTGGCTTGTTGCCCGGGCAATTGCAGCCACTGGCCGGGGAAAATCGGGCCATCGGCAAACAGCACGCACCGCTCGATGACATTGCGCAATTCCCTGACATTACCAGGCCAATGATACGCCTTAAGTTGCTTCCAAACATCATCGGACACCGCCCGCACTTGCTTGCCCGCCTTGGCGTTATATTCGGCGATAAACAAGGGCACTAGCTCGTCCAAATCTTCAACCGCTTCGCGCAAAGGCGGCAAAATGACCTTAAAGACGCTCAGGCGGTGATATAAATCCGCCCTGAATGTGCCTTCCTGTGCCATGTTCTCCAGATCACGGTTACTGGCAACGACAATTTGCACATCAACACTGATCTCTTTCTCACCACCCAACCGCCGCACTTTATGGTCTTCAATGACTTTCAGCAATTTGGCCTGTAAGTCCAGCGGCATTTCGCCAATTTCATCCATAAACAACGTACCGCCATCCGCCTGTTCCAGCAAGCCACGATGGCGGCCAGACGCGCCGGTAAACGCCCCCGGCTCATGCCCAAACAACTCCGATTCCAGCAATTCACGCGGCAAGGCCGCGCAATTGACCTCAATCATCGGCTGTTGCGCCCGTGAGCCGCCATAGTGCAAGATACGCGCCGCCAACCCCTTGCCCGTACCGCTTTCGCCGCCGATAATCAAGGCACTGAACGGCACTTGGGTCAGTTTGCCGAGCATCTGCCGGATGCCATGCGCCTGTTGGCTCTGCCCGATATAAGCATCAGGCGAATAACGCCGATAACCTTGGCGGGTCTGGTCAATAACACGGCGTTGGATGGCCGCGCTCCGCGCCGCACTGGCGACCACCAAATCCAGCCGCTCCAGATCACAAGGCTTTTCCAAAAAATCGTAAGCGCCTAAACGTAAAGCCCGCACCGAATCCGGTACGCTACCGTAGCCGGTCAAAAACAACCATTCGGCAAAATTGGCGTGTTTTTTCATAAACTCCATAAAATCCAGGGCGTTACCATCGGGTAAATTCATATCCGACAAAATCAGCAACGGCTCCAGATTTTTTTGCATCAACAAGCCCTTGGCTTCGCCTAGGGTGCTGACCAGCACCACCTCCCAACCAGATTGGCGGTAATGGCGCGACAATTCCGAACCGAGCAATTTTTCATCTTCAATAATGAGTAACGTTTCAATCATAATGCTCTCCAGCAAAGCAGACATCGGGTAATAATACAGTAACACAAGCCCCATGCGGATGCTGGTTGCTCAATTTAACCGTACCGCCCAAATTTTTCACAAAGCGTTGCACCATCGCCAGCCCTAAGCCCGTACCGCGCACGCGGCTGGTGCGGAAGGGGCGGATACCATAATCGAGCATATCTTGCGAAAATCCAGGGCCATTATCAATCACATCAAGCCCTAAGCCGCGCCCCCTGCTACCGACATAGACATTAATACGGATAAAACCGGGTCGGGTCTCCAAGGCATCGGCGGCGTTCAGCAACAAATTCAATAACATTTGCCGCACCCCGCTCTCCGGCAAATAAACTTTTAGCTGCTCAGGGGCGTTGATTTCAAATTGGATGGTTTCGGGTATTTGGTAACGGGTCAACGCGGTCAAATCGCGGATCAGCACCGCCATATCAAAATCGCAAGCGGTTTCGGGGGTATGCTTGCTTTGGTTAAGCATATCGGTCAGCAATACCGCCAAGCGTTTCAACTCAGAATTAATCAGATCAATGCGTTCGGTTTGTTGGCTGTCGTTAATTTCGCGGCGCAAATTATTGAACGCCATCTGGATACCCGCCAAAGGATTGCGTATCTCATGCGCCAGCTCGGCGGCAACCTCACCGATGGCCGCCAGCCGTTCGGCACGGGCCAAACTGTATTGTTGTTCCAACAGGGCTTGGGTAGCAAGCCTGACTTCATGCTGCAAGGATTGCGCATACAAACGCTTGGCCTCCTCCAATTCCGCCAGATGTTTGACCATGACGTTATAGCTGTTAAAGACCGGCAACAACAAAGGGTCTAAATGGGCGGTGGCGATGGGCGTAAAATTTTCTTCGGTCAAACGCTCGAGCAATTTGCGTAAATCATTCAACGGATGCAAAATGCGTGAATGCAAAAAACTCACCGCCCCCACGACAACCAAGGTAAAAATCGCCAACGCGATATACAGCTCGCTTTGGGTGCTAAGATTGATGTCCTCCAACGATTTTTCCCGTTGCAAAGCCTCATATTCCAAGGTTTCGTCCATGATTTTCAAGGCTTGTGACAGGCGCTCGTTTTTTTCGGCCTGCCCCAGATCACCGACATCCTTCAGCATGGTTTTAAGCTCTGCCAAGTGGGTTTTGGTGGCCTCGGACAAATAACGTTTGTCCTCCATCAACTCCTCCATATCATCCAAGGTATGGGTCAGCACCGTAGGTTGCAGCTCGCTACGGTTCTCAATCAGATAACCGATAATCGACTGGTGCAGCCCGACGGAAATCTTTTGGATGCGGTGGGAATAATCCACATAGGACAGCACACTGTTAAAGTGTTGGAAATTGCGCAAAATCGTCCGGCCCAATATCGCTATCGCCATCAGCAACAGCCCCAAAAACAACAAGGCGCGGGTTTTCGCAGGGCGGAACAAAACGATTGCTTGCATTTTATTTTCCTAAGCATAGATTGACGATAAAGTTAGCCATTGTCTGCGGTAGCCACAGGCTATAAAGCCAAACCCTTATTTTTTGCCCGTGGTTGATTGCGCAAAAAACGTTCGGGCAGATGCAAAGAGGATGCCCACAAAAGGAATTTAATGATCGTAGGCGAATCGCCGCTTATGGTGCGGCGGACATGACATAAAAGCCATGACGATGAGTTTAACAAAGAAATTCGCAGAAAGGATGGAAATTGTCAGCTCGGGCAGATTTTCTTTTCAGGCTAATACCTTACGCCGATAATGCCTATTTGCCACTGCGGGCCATTTCGGTGATAATCCGGCATCAGCCGTGTGGGCAAAACCGCACCCTAAATATTACTGCCATTAAGTTAATATATTTGTATTAATAATCAGACTGTTAATAAGTACACACTCGTTCCCGCACGCTGTGTGGGAATGCGGTTAGGACGCGCTGCGTCCCGTCCCACACCGCAGCGCGGGTGGCACTGCATTCCCACACAGCGTGCGGGAACGAGAATTATACTTTTAATTTGTTGAAATTACAGGCACAAATCCTTAACTTAAAGACAGTGATGCAGGAGCGTGGGAACGATGGTGTATTCTTTTATCTTGTTGATATTACAATCACACTACTTAACTTAATGGCAGTGACCCTAATCCCCAGAGGTAACGCAGATGAAAGCCCTAAAACTCGCCCGCTTTGCCTTTGCCACCTCACTTACCCTGTTTGCTACGGGCTGCTTGCACTCTAACACTTACTCATTCGCTCTCTGGGGCGATATGCCTTATGCCCGAAACGGCGATGGCGGCAAAGACGGTGCAAAAATGCTGCGGGTGATCGCCAGCATGAATGATGCTGATTTGGCGTTCACGGTCTTTGACGGCGACACCAAAGACGGCGCGTCACCCTGCACCGATAACGCGATTGGGCAGGAGGTGGTGGCCTTGTTTGACAAAATCCAAGCCCCCACCGTGTATATACCCGGCGACAATGAATGGACGGACTGCCATCGCCTCAATAATGGCGGCTATAACGCCCTGGAGCGCTTGGCGTATTTGCGCAAGACCCTGTTTGTTGACAGTTTCAGTTTTGGGCAAACCAAAATGCCCTTGCACCGCCAAGGTGTCGCCCAAGAGCTGTATGCGGAAAATAGCCGCTGGCAAAAAGGCGGCGTGGTGTTTGTGGGGTTAAACGTGCCGGGCAGCAATAACAATAAAGTCGCTGACGGGCGTTGCCTGTCTGACAAAAGTGCCCGGACTCAAGCCGACTGTGAGGCCGACAATGCCGAATATCGGGCGCGTGATGCCGCCAATATCGCCTTTTTGCGCGAGTCCTTCCGCATCGCTGGGCAACAACAGGCGGCGGGGCTGATGGTGGTTATCCAAGCCGACCCCAGTTTTGACCTGCCGGAAACCGAAGCCGATAATGAGCGGCAAAAAGCGGGCTTTGATGGTTATGATGCCTTTCTGGCCGCCTTGATTGCCGAAACCAAAGCCTTTAGCGGTCAAGTGGTGCTGGCGCACGGCGACACCCATTTTTATAAAGTGGACAAGCCCTTGGCGGATTCAGCCCATCTGCTCAAAAACCTCACCCGCGTCGAAACCTTCGGCAGCCCCAATTTGCATTGGCTGAAAGTGTCGGTGGATATTGATGACCCCAATGTGTTTAGCTTCCAGCCTGTGATGGTTGAGGGGAATTGAGCGATTGTTCTAAATCGGCAATATCCTGTTTTACCTTGGCAATACGCTCTGAATATTCATCGTAACTGAGCGCAGCTTGCAAACGCTCCAATATGGGTAGGCATTCCTGATAGGTCGCTAATGCCTGCTCGTAGTGTTTTAAACTATGTAGACAATTTGCCTGTTTTTCAAGTGAAAAACTTAAATCTTGGAGAATTTGAGGTGTTGCCCCTAACCTGTTCTTTAACTCCCAGCGAATCTGCAAGCTTTCGGTATGCCCCCCATAAGCGGCATCATA
>JAQTNZ010000086.1 GCA_028713595.1 Methylovulum sp.
AAAATGTCAGCTTTTCGCCGCTCCCTTTGACGTGCGCCTGTATGACCGAAAAAAATCCCTAGTCGCCAACCAAGACATTTATACCGTGGTGCAGCCGGATTTATGCGTGATTTGTGATCCCCATAAACTGGACTACAAAGGTTGCTTAGGTGCGCCCGACTGGATTATTGAGATTCTATCCAAAAGCACGGCGCAAAAAGACACCCAAACCAAATATCAACTTTATCAAGAAGCGGGGGTTAAAGAATATTGGTTGGTTTACCCTTACGAAGCCACGGTGTCACAATTTGTCCTTAACGAACAAGAAGACAAATACCAACTGGTAGCCATGCACTCCGCCCAAGATAACGCC
Organism: Methylovulum sp.; assembly: GCA_028713595.1. Classification (GTDB taxonomy): domain Bacteria; phylum Pseudomonadota; class Gammaproteobacteria; order Methylococcales; family Methylomonadaceae; genus Methylovulum. The sequence continues at coordinate 353 of JAQTNZ010000086.1, forward strand.
GTGCCGTTTTTGTTTCCTGAGCTGTCCATCGACTTATCGGAAGTTTTTGCCCGCTAAACGCCATTATTAAGCCATTTAATCCCCATCCTTATGAGCAATGAATCCATTTATCGGTTAGCCCTAACCGGAGTACAACAACTTATCCCCTATAAAGCCGGAAAACCGATCGAAGAACTCGAACGTGAGTTGGGGCTGACGCAGATTATCAAACTGGCATCCAATGAAAACCCCTTAGGGCCTGGAAAAAAAGCCGTGGCGGCAATACAGGCGGCCTTGCCGGAATTGGCCTTATATCCTGACGGCAGCGGCTTTCATTTAAAACAGGCGTTGGCAAGCAAATATGGGCTGGATGCCAGCCAAATCACCTTGGGCAATGGTTCCAATGAGATTTTGGAATTGGTGGCACGCGTATTTTTGACCCCTGATCTGGCCGTGGTGTTCTCACAACATGCGTTTGCCGTCTATCCTTTAGTGACCCAAGCCGTGGGCGCGACCGCCATTGTGGTTCCGGCCAGCCATTACGGCCACGACTTGCAGGCAATGGCGCAAGCCATCACCGCCCACACAAGGCTGGTATTTATCGCCAACCCCAACAACCCAACGGGTACATTATTGGCACAAGCCGAGTTGGAAGCCTTTATCGATGCCTTGCCTGACACCGTGATCTGTGTCCTGGATGAAGCCTATTTTGAATTCGTCCAACAAACGGCAGCCGCCGACTCTATCGCTTGGTTACAAAAATACCCTAACCTGATTATCACGCGCACGTTTTCCAAGGTCTATGGCTTGGCAGGCTTGCGGGTCGGTTACAGCCTGTCCAGCCCCGAAATGGCCGACATCTTAAACCGTGTCCGCCAACCTTTTAATAACAATAGCTTGGCCTTGGCGGCGGCACACGCAGCCTTGGCTGATGACGCGCATTTACAGGCCACCATTACCAACAATAGCCAAGGGATGCAACAGCTGACCGATGGCTTCAAGGCTTTAAGTTTGGAATGGATTCCTTCTGCCGGCAATTTTGTCGCAGTTGATTTAAAACGCGAGGGGATGCCCATTTATGAAGCCCTGTTACAGAAAGGCGTTATTGTCCGGCCCGTAGCGAACTACGAAATGCCTAACTTCTTGCGTATCAGCATCGGCACACCCGCCGAAAACGCCGTGTTTTTGCAGGCGCTTAACGATGTTTTAAACTGATGTTCAACAAGCTTTGCATTATTGGCGTAGGGCTGATTGGCGGGTCTATTGCCAAGAGCGCCCGTGCACATAAGCTGGCGGCCACCATTGTCGGCTTTGGCCGTGAAGCGGATATGCAAAACCTGCAAACCGCCAAGCAAATCGGCGTTATTGACGACTATTATGTGGATATTGCCGCTGCCGTCACCGATGCCGATGCCGTGGTGATCGCCACACCGGTGGCAAGCATGTCGGCAGTGTTGGCGTTGTTAAAACCGTTTTGGTCTAGCCAAACCATTTACACCGATGTCGGCAGCACCAAAGGCAGTGTGCTGGCGGCGGCACAGGCCGTGTTTGGCTATGTGCCGGATAACTTTGTCCCCGCCCACCCGATTGCCGGCGGCGAACAAAGCGGTGTCTTGGCGGCGGTTGACGGCCTGTTTGCCAACAAACGCCTGATTATCACGCCCGTAGACAACACCAATACCGAAGCCTTGCGGAAAGTCCAACGCTTTTGGCAAGGGCTGGGTTCAGCCGTTTCCGTGATGGATGCCACCCGCCATGACCACGTCTTGGCGGCAACCAGCCATTTGCCACATATTTTGGCCTTTGCCCTAGTGGATATGCTGGGGCATAAGGACGAGCAAAGCGAGATTTTTAAATACGCCGCTGGCGGCTTTAAAGACTTTACCCGCATTGCCTCCAGTGACCCGACCATGTGGACGGACATTTGCGCGGCTAATAAAAAAGCCATTCTGCCTTTAATCGGGCAATTGCAATCCGAGCTGGATAAACTATACCGGTTGCTGACGGACAATGACCGCCAGCAACTTTTTGCAACCTTTTCGTATGCCAATCATGCACGGCAACGCTTTCTTAACCAGATAGAATCTATTATGTCAAAATCAATCACTTTCCAAATCCAACCCGGCGGCAAACTGCATGGCGAAACCCGTGTGCCTGGTGACAAATCCATGTCACACCGCTCCATCATGCTCGGCTCCTTGGCGGAAGGCGTGACCCATGTCACCGGCTTTCTCGAAGCCGAAGACGCGTTGGCGACCTTGCAGGCGTTTAGGGATATGGGCGTGGAAATTGAAGGCCCGACCAATGGCTGCGTGACTATCCACGGAGTGGGCAAACATGGCCTCAAAGCCCCTAAGAATGACTTATATCTGGGCAATTCCGGCACCTCCATGCGTTTGTTAAGCGGCTTATTGGCAGGGCAGCCGTTCAATAGCGTATTGACGGGCGACAAATCCCTGTCAGGCCGCCCCATGAAGCGGGTCACTGATCCTTTGGCGAAAATGGGCGCGGACATTAAGACCACCGAACAAGGCACGGCACCGTTGCATATTACCGGCAAAGCCGGGCAATTGACCGCCATTGATTACACCATGCCGATGGCCAGCGCTCAGGTCAAGTCCTGTTTGTTATTGGCAGGCATGTATGCGCAAGGCGAAACCCGCGTGACTGAACCGGCACCGACCCGCGACCATACCGAACGCATGTTAGCGGGCTTTTCTTATCCGGTCAAACGTGAAGGTAGCACGGCCAGCATTTCCGCCGAAGGCAGCTTAAAGGCGATGGACATTGACGTGCCTAGCGACATTTCCTCGGCGGCGTTCTTCTTGGTGGGCGCATCAATCGCCCCAGGTTCGGACGTGACCTTAAAACATGTTGGCATTAACCCTACCCGCACCGGCGTAATCGACATCCTGCGCTTAATGGGCGCAAACATCGAAGTGCTAAACGAGCGCGAAGTCGGCGGCGAGCCGGTCGCAGACTTGCATGTCGTGTATAGTCCGTTGATAGGCATTGATATTCCTGAACATTTGGTGCCTTTGGCGATTGATGAATTCCCGGTGCTGTTTGTCGCCGCCGCCTGTGCGCAAGGCCAAACCCGGTTGAGCGGGGCGGAAGAGCTGCGCGTCAAAGAATCTGACCGTATCCAAGTGATGGCGGATGGCTTGTTGATCTTGGGCGTGGATGCCCAACCAACCCCTGATGGTATGATTATCCAAGGCGGTGCTATCGGCGGCGGCGTGGTCGAATCGCACGGCGACCACCGGATAGCCATGTCCTTCTCCATTGCTGGATTACGCGCTCAAGCGCCGATAACGGTATTGGATTGTGCCAATGTCAACACCTCCTTCCCTGAATTTAAAGACTTGGTCAAAACCCTAGGTTTGGCTTTGGTTTGCACCGAGGAGTAAGCATGTCAATCCCTGTTTTGACGATAGACGGCCCTAGTGGCGCAGGCAAAGGCACGATCAGCCGCTTGCTGGCCAAACAATTGGGCTGGCATTACCTGGATAGCGGCTCCATTTACCGCTCTCTGGCTATCGCCGTGTTAAAGCAAGCCGTGGCTTTGGATGATGTCGGAGCCATCGTCAACGTGGCAAAAGCTATGGTGTTAGGGTTTGAATGCGCTGATGAATTGGTCGTCAAACTGGACGGCGAAGACATCACCGCCCAGCTAGGCTTGGAACAAATCGGCAATACCGCCTCGATTATTGCGGCCCTACCTGAAGTTAGGGAAATACTGTTACAAAAGCAACAGGATTTCAAACAGCCGCCAGGATTGGTGGCGGATGGCAGGGATATGGGGACTGTGGTTTTCCCCGATGCCGCCCATAAGGTGTTTTTAACGGCAAGCAGCACAAAAAGAGCGGAACGCCGATATAAACAGTTGAAAGAAAAAGGAATTGATGCTAATCTTATCAGCTTAACAAAAGACATAGAAGAACGCGATCGCCGCGATAGGGAGCGGGTAACTGCCCCACTGAGCATGGCGAGCGGCGCGCTTTTTATTGATTCTTCTGATATGACAATTGACGCTGTGATAACGCAAGTGCTTGGCTTCATCCGTTAAGGACAGTCGGGCTTGGGTTGCCAGTTTTTTTAACTTAACATTAATATAAAGGCTGGTGTGTTCCGACCAGCTTGGGAATAGAAAATGAGCGAAAGCTTTGCTGCATTACTTGAAGAAAGTTTAACCAAGACCAAAATGAGTCCTGGTGCCATGCTAATGGGTACTGTGATTGACATCGAAAACGACATGGTCATCGTCAGCACCCATTCTAAATCAGAAGGTGTCATTCCAAAATGGCAATTTCTTAATAACGATGGCGAATTGGAAGTTGCCATTGGCGATGAAATCGAAGTCGCACTGGATTTATTTGAAGACGGTTTAGGTGCAACCCTTCTTTCCCGAGATAAAGCCAAGAAAAACAAAGCGTGGTCTGAACTTGAAACCGCGTTTGAAAAAGAAGCGACCATCGTTGGCCGTATCACCGGCAAAGTCCGTGGTGGTTTCACCGTGGCCGTTGGTGCCTTGCGTGCGTTCTTGCCAGGTTCATTAGTTGATGTCCGTCCCATCCGTGACACCACGTTCTTGGAAAACCGCGACCTTGATTTCAAAGTCATCAAAATTGACCAAAAACGTAACAACGTTGTCTTATCCCGCCGTGCCGTAGTTGAAAAAGAATACAGTGCCGAAAGGGAAGAATTGCTGAAAACCTTGGAAGAAGGCGCAACCGTGGTTGGTGTGGTCAAAAACTTGACCGATTATGGCGCATTTATCGACCTAGGCGGCATCGACGGCTTGCTGCACATCACCGACATGGCATGGAGACGCGTACGCCATCCATCCGAGTGCGTGGAAATTGGCCAAGAAATCAAAGTTAAGGTCTTAAAATACGACAAAGACAAAAACCGTGTGTCTTTGGGCATGAAACAAATGAACGAAGACCCTTGGCAAAACATTGCCCGCCGCTACCCAGCCGGCACCCGCGTCTTCGGTAAAGTCAACAACCTGACCGATTACGGCTGCTTCGTTGAAATCGAAGAAGGCGTTGAAGGTTTGGTGCACGTTTCCGAAATGGACTGGACCAACAAAAACGTCAATCCCTCCAAGCTGGTACAGTTAGGTGATGAAGTTGAAATCATGGTTCTGGAAATTGACGAAGAACGCCGCCGTATTTCTTTGGGCATGAAACAATGCAAAACCAACCCTTGGGATGAATTTGCCGCAACACACAACAAAGGCGACAAAATCTCCGGCAAAATCAAATCGATCACTGATTTCGGTATCTTCATCGGCTTGGAAGGCGGTATTGATGGTTTGGTGCACATGTCTGACATTTCTTGGGCAGAAGGTGGCGAAGCTTCCGTCCGTGACTTCAAGAAAGGCGATGAGCTGGAAACCGTCATTTTGGCCGTTGATTCCGAACGTGAGCGTATCTCTTTAGGTATCAAACAATTGGAACAAGACCCTTTCCAAAACTTCTTAGCTACCCATGAAAAAGGCAGCTTGGTAAAAGGCACCATCAAAGAAGTCGATGCCAAAGGTGCGGTCGTGACCTTGGCTGACCATGTCGAAGGTTATCTGCGTGCCTCCGAAATCCAACGTGACCGCGTTGAAGATGCGCGTACCTTGTTGAAAGAAGGCGACACCTTAGAAGCCAAATTCATCGGCGTAGACAAAAAGAGCAAATCCATTTCTTTGTCCATCAAAGCCAAAGAGCAGGATGAAGAGACCCATACCATTAAAGACCATACCCAGCAAGCCAGCGGTTCACCGACTTTTGCCGATATTTTTAAGCAAATAGAAAAATAAAGGCTAGTGCGGAAGGTATGCCCTAAGGGGCATGCCTTTTGCCGTGGGTTTGCCCCTAAATTTTTAAACGAACTTCTCTCTTTAGAGGAATTATTGACGGGTGGCGGCACTGCAACTTTGCAATGCCACCGTTTTGGTAAACCTCGTCGCTGACGGAGAGAACAATCCGCCCATAATTTTTATGGGCGGCGTTTCGCCCATCGGATGTACGGGTGTGGATTTAAACATAGGATAGAATGTGACAAAATCCGAATTAATTGAAGCCTTAGCTAAACAACAGCCAAATCTTGCCATGAAGGATGTCGAGCTGGCAGTGAAATGCATCATTGAAAAAATGAATGAGGCATTATCTACTGGCGAAAGAATCGAAATCAGGGGTTTTGGCAGCTTTTCCCTGCACATGCGCCCACCGCGTGTCGGACGTAACCCGAAAACGGGTGAGTCGGTAACGCTATCAAAAAAATATGTGCCACATTTTAAACCGGGCAAGGAACTCCGTGACCGTGTGGACGCTTCCCGCGAAAAATGTAGCATCATTGACTAGATCCTCCCTTCATCAGCGCAGACCGGCGGCAATCCCTTGCCTGCGGCTGCGTTGATTTCTGCCTAGCACTTACTAAAACTTTAGCCCATTCCTCTAAATGCGCCATTTTGTTACCCTCTTCTTGCTTGCGCCTTCTCTCTGCTCGATTCCTCAATTGACTTTTTGACTGTATTGCCTTCTGTGATATATTAATCATTAATGAGAATGATTATTGATAATCCCTCGTTCTTCCGATGTTCACACTCAGTCTAGGATACGTTTATGGCCCTTAGCTTAAAAAATCTTCATGTTGGTGATTTAGGGAAAATCGTCGGTTTTGAACAATCCGGCAAAGCCTACCGTAAACGTCTGCTGGCTATGGGGCTAACCCCAGGCACCGCCTTTAGCGTTACCCGCTTTGCCCCTATGGGCGATCCGGTGGAAATCAAATTGCGCGGTTTTTCCTTAACCCTGCGTAAAGATGAAGCGGCTATCTTATTGATAGAGAGACTGTAATGAAACCCGATTTTACGGTAGGCGTAGTCGGCAATCCCAATTGCGGCAAGACTACCTTGTTCAACGCCTTGACCGGTGCCAAACAGCATGTCGGCAATTGGCCGGGAGTGACCGTTGAAAAAAAATCCGGCGAATATAGCTACGATGGCAAGCTGATTGAATTGGTCGATTTGCCCGGCACATATTCTTTGGAAGCCGCCGATGACCAAGTGTCCTTGGACGAAAAAGTCGCCAGGGATTATGTCGCTTCACGAGAGGCGGATCTCATCATCAATATCATTGATGCCGCCAATATTGAGCGTAACCTCTACCTGACCTCGCAACTGATAGAAATGCGCGTACCGATGGTATTGGTGCTGAATATGATGGATGCCGTCAAACAGCGCGGTATTAAAATCGATATTGACGCATTGTCTAGCCAACTCGGCTGCCCGGTCATCCCCATCACGGCTTCCGCCAAACACGGTATTGTCGGTTTAAAAACAGCTATCAATAAAGCCGCGCAAACCCAGCCTATCCCCACTATAGCGATCTCTTATTGCTCTGCTTTGGAACACGCAGTCAGTGACTTATCTCCTGATTTACAGGAAGTGGCAGCCCAATATCCATGTGATTTACGCTGGCTGGTTTTACGTCTGCTGGAAGATGACACGCTCGCTAAGCAGATCGGCGGGTTGGCTATTTTGCCAAAAGTCCTTCGATTACAAGCTTGGGTTGCCGAAGAGACCGATGATGATATTGATATTCTCGCCGCTGATGCCCGTTATGTTTTCGTCAACCAACTGACGCAACGATGTGTCTGTAAGCTCAACGAAGTCAGCCGCCATACTACAGAGATCATCGACCGCTTTGTGTTGAACCGTTTTCTTGGTATTCCGGTTTTTTTGTTAGTCATGTATGCTATGTTTATGTTCACCATCAATATCGGTAGCGCCTTCATAGATTTTTTTGACCAAGCTGTTGGAGCCTTGTTAGTTGATGGTTTGGGGGGGATGTTGACAAGCTGGTCGGTTCCCGAATGGCTAACTGTACTCATAACTAAAGGCATAGGCAGCGGTGTCCAAGT
>JAQTNZ010000087.1:0-3314 GCA_028713595.1 Methylovulum sp.
GCAGCGCTTTTGGCCTTCCACGCCTATCCAGACTACCGGATAACAATCAGCGAGCCGGGTGGGTTTTGCCAAGGTTGTGTCAGTAGGCGATTGCAACATTTTATCGACCAAATAACGGTCGGCAATGTCATAGGCAAAACGGTTGCTAAGATGCTGCTGCCGCCCAATATGGACAAACCATTTGTTGTCATCAAAAGCGATCCGGTCAAGTTCATGGGAGTCTAAAACCTGGCGTTTATGACATGCAAATAATACATCGGCATCATTAAAATCATGATCTTTACGCATGATGATGGCAGGTAGCTTATCAAGCAAAAGTTGCGAGGAGGCCAGCTCAAACAAGGCCGGCCAGACATCATAGTAAAAATGCGAAGGCCGGCTATGGGAGGCGATGACCCCGGCAAATGAATTGCTGGCCGTGGCGTGGACGGCAATCTTGGCAAAGTCTTTGATCAGTTTCTCTTGCAGACGTTTGATATGGGATTCGTTGATATGGGCAAACGATAAAAAAACATTGGCCACCGGAAAATACAGGGCATCTGCTGAAGACAACAGTTGCACTAAAAAAAACGTATGACCACCATCGGTAAAGCGCAGGCAGTTAAGATCTGGAGCCACTTCATAGCTTTCTTGGCAATAAGCCCGGTTTGCCGAAAAAGGACTGGGCAGGCTTAAGCGGCCATTCAAGGCATTTTTTACCAAATTGACCCCAAATCCAGGTTCTTTACATTCGCTGACCAACGGCTGCAAATCACAGGCTACACCCGACAATACGTTGGGTAAAATGGTCGCATGAATTTTTTTTGGCTCTTCCAGCCATGGGATTCCGCCTGCTTGCGCAGCTTCCCAGAGGATTGCCGGTGCCGTCCGATGGGATTCGGACACACGCTCATGGTGATTGCTGAAAAAATAATATAAGGCTTCCAGAAGCGTTAAAATCAGGCTGGGTTTATTGTTCTGTTCCGCTAATGCCGCCAAACCGGAAGCTCCAAAAAAAGCTTCCTGGAAAAGTTGCAATCCAGGTTCATACTGGGATAAATCCAATAGCCGTAGCCGATTGGATTTGAAAAATTTGTCCTGATATAAACGGTCTGTTTTCTGGTGTTTGGAACTGACAAAAATAATTGGGATATTGCTGGTCTCCACATTGTCGCGTAATTTATGGCAACAGGCATAACCATCCATGCCTGGCATGGCGATATCCATAAAAATGGCATCAGGTTTTTCCGCCTTAGCTATACGAATGACCTCTTCACTGGTGCAGGCACTCAGCACCACACAATCAGCCGTTAGCAAAACCTGTTCTAAACTGGCGAGATCCGCTTGTGATTCATCGCAAAGCAGTATTTTTTGCAAAGGCATAGCAGTCCTATCATTAATTTTATTGTGGTAAATTTAGGCTACGGCGATGACCTTGGTCACCGCCGCCCCGTGTATTACTGGCCGTTGGCTACCCAATCCAATGGCAAAGCATTATGGCAAGCCACTATGGCAAGGCTGGTATAAGTCGGTTTGTCAAAAGTGCTACCATCGCCAGTCACCCGTGGGTCGCCGACCGCCTTTAAATTGGTCAACAATTGGTTGGCCAATTGCGCTTTGACTGTGGCATAGGCTGGGTTAGTGGCGACATTAGTGATTTGTCCGGGGTCTTTGCTCAAGTCGAACAACTCTTCCATCGGGCGTTTGGCAAATCCCCAGGTATAAAAGTGGGCACCTGCCGGGATGTTGCGGTTATTGATGATCCAATCTTTGGTCGGGCTAGGGTCCATATCGACAAATACCCAAGGACTTGGGGTAGGAGCTGGCGAAATGAACGGGCAACCCATAGGCCAACGCTCAGGGGCAAAATTACGGATATACAGGTAATTGGCGGTGCGTAGGGCGCGGGCCGGATAAGGCAAGCTTTTTTCCATGGCCATCCCGACATGCCGCTCTTCGCCAGTAATCACAAACGTCCGTTGCGGGTCGATCTGGCCGCTATTGGGCGAAGTTAAGACCGGCAACAAACTGCGCCCGTTCATGCCCGGTGCGGGCGGCAAACCCGCCACATCCAGAAAGGTCGGGGCCAAATCCATCAAAGTGGTGAAGTCGCTGACAACCCGCCCGCCTTGGCTATTGGGCAACCAAATGGCCAACGGTGTGGCGACACCAAAATCATACAGATTCCATTTGCCGTGCGGGAATCCGCCCGGGCCGTTGTCGCCGGTAACGACAATCAAGGTCTTGTCCAGCTCGCCAATGTCTTCCAGCTTTTTCAGCAAAACCCCGACATAAGCGTCCAAGGCTTGAATTTCACCCAAATAGTCGGCCATGTCCTCGCGTATTTCGGGGACATTAGGCAAAAAAGCCCGCAGCTTGTTTTTTAACAAATCAGGTTCTATCCCCCACAGGGCTTTACCGGAACCTTTGACCCAAGAGCGATGGGTGTTGGTGGGGCCAAACCAGTATAAAAACGGCTGGCCGGGTTTCCTGGCTTTTAAGAAGGCGGAAAAGTTGCCGTCAACCTCATTGAGCATGGCCTGTTTGGCTTGGTCAAAGCTCAGGCCGTTTGCCATCAGGGCGGTCACATTGCTGCTAAAACGGTTCGCCGATGTGCCCGATTGTTGATATTCATAGGCGGTAAGCCCCCCAAACGGCGCGTCTACGGGTACGCCTGGCGACCAGGTCTTATAGGTTTTGCCGATATGGTAGCCTGCATCATGCAGCAATAACGGAAACGATGGGATAGTGGAATCCCATTTGCCATAAAGGAACGCACCACCACCGGTATTGAAAAAATAGCGGCCAGAAAAAATTGAACTGCGCGAAGGGGTGCAAGAAGGGGCGTTGACATAAGCGTTCTTGAACAACACGCCATTATGGGCGATCCGGTCAATATTGGGGGTCTTGACCAGGTCGCTGGGCAATGCACGCCCGTAAATGCCCGTGTAAGCGCTGGCGTAAGGCCCGCCCCAGTCATCGCCGACAATCACCACAATATTAAGGCGATTGTCAGGCCAAGCTGACAGTGGAACAACAAGCAAAATAACTATTAGTAGCCATTGACGGATAGGCGTTTTCATAAACAGTCCTCAATTGGAAATAAATATCCATTAAGCCTTAATCTCATCATGGGTGAAGAATGCGCCGCGCCCACCTAACTTAAGGCCATAACGGATAGGGCTTTTACAGGCCAAAAAAACCTGAATGGCTGGAATCGGCGATGAGTATGGATTTCAGATACTTGTTATTAGGGGTGCTGGAATTGCCCCAATACACTTTCAAATCCACGGTTGCGGGGTCGGTTTGGGTATTGATAATGGCATCCGCGACTG
>JAQTNZ010000087.1:3324-8248 GCA_028713595.1 Methylovulum sp.
GACTGTCAAACCAAGCGTTTGCCCTTGGTAATCATCGTTACCAAAATGTACGCCCAGATAAATGCGGCTGCGGCCATTTTCCAACTGTATTTGCGAAAACGTGGCGACGGTACGGGTGGTGGCATCGCCTCCGAAAATTAAGGGATCGACTTTGCCGGTGCCGTTATTGGTGCCGATCAGCCAAGGTAAGGTGGTGAGGACAACAGGAGTGCCGTTCTTAGTGATTTTGTCGGATTTAAAAAAAGCCCTGAGCACTTCCGCGCCTGCGGCCACCGTTGCACTGTGTCCGCCTGTGTTTGAAGGGTGTGAGGGGGTGGTTGCCAGCGGCTTCCAATTATAATCGTTGACGCTGCCGTCTATATTGGCATTGAGTGCGGTGATAGGCCGCCAAAAAGTCAAATCGTATTTGGATTGGAAAGCGGCAATGCGGGCATCCGCCAAGGCGTTTGCCAACACCGCAAACAACTTGGCGTTTTGGTTTAGCGTTAAGCCCCGGCTTTTGGAGGCAAGCCGTGCGGCTTCGTTGACAACGAATTCAGCATCCGCTTTGTAAAATAAAGCTTGTAAGGTTTGGTCATTGCTGCGGTTGCCAGGATTTGCCGAATCTTGTCCGTGCGTCTTCACAAAATCCAATTCGGCATTGTATTCGTCACTGCCGACTTTTAGCGCGGGTGGGACAGTGGCGACCAGCAATTGTTTTTTGACCGTGCTTAAGCTAAAGGGCGTGACATTTTTCCAGTTAAAATCAATCCCTGCCACCGCCTGGATAATGCCCGATGCATCAAATCCAGTGGGTGCGCCAGTGGTGGGGTCAATCACCCCCGCGCCACCATTGCTGGGTCGCCAGACCCCTACCCCAGGATTGCCGGAGGCATTGGCAATCACAGTGCTTGTGCTTGACACGGCAAGATTGGTTGATGGGATGTAGCTTGTCCTGATGGCGGCAAAATCATCCGCCCTCGCGGCAAGTGCCGCCGCTGCCGCCGCCTGACCGATGGCAATGCCAGGGTCGGCATTGCTAACGCCCAGAGCCGTCAAATCACTGGCTAGTTGGCTGTCCAACCAAGTGCGTGTAGGTGTCCAACTACCGCCTACAGGATTGGGTAACGCCCCCAACAGGACATCATGCGCCGCCTGTGCAGCGGCGGCGGCCGCCGAGTTAGGGCTAATCCCTGACGGCGTTGCACTGCTGTAATAATAGCTGGCGGGACTAAAGTGGTTGATGGCATTGACCGCATCAAACACGGCTCTGGCTTCGATAGCTTCAATCCGTGTCGCCACATTGGAATTTTGGGCAATGCTGGCAGTGCCAGCATTGGGAGATGTTGCGCCTTTAGTCGCTAAAACAGAATAATTGTTCCAGTCAGTGACTGTATCGGCAGCCACTTCAAACGCCAGTAAAGAACTGCCAATGGCCGCAGCCAATATAGTTAAACGTAACGCGGTGGGGTATGCAGTGCTTCTCATGTAAACCTCTATTGAATCTTGAAAATAAAAAACCAAACACTGGTAGTCAATTTTTAAATTTGCCAATGTATGAAATTCAATAGTCAATTTACATGCCATTATTCAACCAACTGAATTTATTATAAAATAATAAATGCTCTTGATTTTTTGTGTTGCCATATAAGCAGCAAACCACCAGTTATTGCTTGTTTCGGTCTTTTATAACACTGCCCGCTATGAGTCAGTCATTTTGAAACACAAGGATAAAACCGGGCCATATCCCTCCTTGCATCTTGTGTGGTAAAGTGCCATTTGACAGGCGTGGCTTTCAGGTTGCGCTCCCGCACGTTTGCGTTGACTTTCCGCCGCAACGTGTTCTTGTCTGGGATCCGTTGTGACAGGCACATGTTCGACAGCACTGCGAGTTCAATTTCAGCGATGTTCAGCCAGCCCCGCGCCCGTGTTTGCGACCGCGCCGCGCTTTTGCCTTTGCGGAGCAGGGCATCTAAGTGCTGTTTTTCATCGTCACTCAAATTTACTTTATATTTGATGGCGGGCATGGCGGAACCTCCTTGGGCTAAAGTCGATGGTCATAAGCACGGTTGGCGGCTATATTATAGCCTTTTGTTACTGGTTGACTGACTACTAGGCCGTGTTGACATTTATTATCTGGTTGGGAAAATTGACCCGTTTAGGGTTAAGCAATGGCAAACTGGGCAGAACTGGGCGATCACGAATGGGACAAATTGTTTGAGATTTTGTTGTCCCATAACCGCGTTTATGTGGGGGCGGAAGAGCGTATGTGGCAATTTATGAACGGGGTTCTCTGGATTTTGCGGAGCGGGGGGCAGTGGCGGCTGTTGCCCAAGCGTTTCGGCAAATGGAACACGGTGTTCAAGCGGTTTTCCCGTTGGTGCGGATGGGGGGATATGGGAAGAAGTGCACAAGGCATCGGTTAATGATAGCCATAGGCTTAGCCAATTTTTAAGCAAATTTGGCCTGGATTTTAAGACGGTCAAAGCGTGGCACAAAAATAGCCAAGGCAAAACCTAAAAAATCACCGCCGAACAACACGGTGAAACAAATAAAAATAGCCAACTTCCCTGCCCGCCCATTCGACAAAGCCAAAAACCAGTCAGACTCACCCTAACGGATCATGCGGGTGATTTCCAGCCGGAATGAATTTGTAGATGCCCCCAAGCATCACCGCTAAATTTTGGTTGATTAATCTCAATAGATAAGTTGTATTCGCCACAATTCAAGTTTTTTTCTGCGAATGAGTATTCGGAAAAACTGTTTGTAGGTATCCCATCGTCATCCGATGTGAATCTTGCCAAACCTTCGCCTTGGCCTTTAACAATATAGCGTGCTTCCCATTGTCCCTCATCAGGGGGACATTCTTGATAAGTAATTTCTGGGCAACGGGCATTCTTAATTTTTTCATTGTAGCCATTGAGCGGCCCTGATATTGCCATCAATACATTATCATTGTTATCCCATAACTTAACATTAACAATTGTTGAATTATCCCACCAATGCTCTGGGGTACTTGAACGCATATCTAGGCTAATGACAAAGCTAACGTTTGAAGAACAGAAGCCTTTTATTTTGTAAAAGTATTTGCTGTTTTTATTTAACTGGATATCTGGAAGCCGTAATAAAATAGTTTTTAGTTTAAGCCACAAAAATCCCTCCGTTTTTACCGAATATGTCCCGTCTCCAGTGTATTTCTCTGTTTTAAAAAGGAAATATGCCGCCACCGCAACAATAGCGATGACAGCAATACGCGTAATGTGCTTCATGTTTGCCCAGTTTTATTAAGATGATGTGTAACCGGAAAAACCGTAAGCGGGCAGGAGTGCTCATCCTAATCGCTTAACGTCAAGCAGGAGCCTTAATTAGGTGTCGCCATACACCAAAAGCTGGACATAATCTAAGGCCCCCCTCTGCCTGTAGCGAACTAAATCCTGCCCAAACGCTGTTCAGTCTCCAATACCAGTTGTGTGGTCTGCAATACGGTATCGGGGTTTAAGCTCATCGAATCAATGCCTATTTCCACCAGATATTCCGCCATTTCGGGCTAATCGGACGGGGCTTGACCGCAAAGGCCGCAGTGCCGGTGGTTGCGGTGCGCACCTGTCACCGCCAGCCGGATCATTTCCTTAACACCTGCATCGCGCTCGTCAAAATCATCGGCGACAATGGCAGAATCCCTATCCACACCCAGGGTCAATTGGGTCAAGTCATTGGAGCCGATAGAAAAACCATCGAAATGTTCTGAGAAGGCGTTAATCAGGATGACATTATTGGGTATCTCGCACATCACATAAATTTCCAGCCCGTTTTCGCCGCGTTTCAATCCCAGTTCCGCCATATAGGCCAAGACGCGTTCGGCTTCTTGGATACGGCGGCAGAAGGGGATCATCAAAATCACGTTGCTTAAGCCCATGTCTTCACGCACCCGCTTCATGGCTGCGCATTCCAAGGCAAAGCCTTCGGCGTAAGCGGGGTGGCTGTAGCGTGACGCGCCCCTGAAGCCGATCATGGGGTTTTCCTCGCTAAACTCAAACCAATTACCGCCTAGTAAGGTGGCGTATTCGTTGGTCTTAAAGTCGGACATGCGCACGACCACGGATTTTGGATAAAAGGCGGCGGCGATGGTGGCGACCCCTTCGGATAAGCGTTGGACAAAAAAGTCGGCGGCGGTGGGGTAGTTGTGGGTTAGTTGTTGCAGTTGTTCCAGTTCATCGGCATTTTGTACCCGTTCAGGATGCAGCAAGGCCATCGGATGCGCTTTGATATATTCGGTGATGATAAATTCCATTCGTGCCAAACCCACGCCATCATTGGGCAAGAAACTGGTTTTAAAGGCCAGTTCGGGATTGCCGATGTTCAACATGATTTTGGTTTTGGGGCGTTTCAGGCCGGACAAATCGGTGGTCTTCACTTCATAATCGAGTATCCCGGCATAGACCTTACCATTGTCGCCTTCGGCGCAGGACACCGTGACCGGCATATTGCTTTTTAAGGTCGTGGTGGCATTGTCGCAGCCAATGACCGCCGGAACTCCCAATTCACGCGAGATAATCGCCGCGTG
Source organism: Methylovulum sp. (assembly GCA_028713595.1). GTDB lineage: Bacteria > Pseudomonadota > Gammaproteobacteria > Methylococcales > Methylomonadaceae > Methylovulum. The sequence goes on from JAQTNZ010000087.1 coordinate 7,868, forward strand.
GCAAGTGCGTCCGCCCCGATTGGTGACGATTGCCGAGGCTATTTTCATAATAGGTTCCCAATCGGGCGTGGTCATATCGGCAACCAACACATCCCCCGCTTTGAAACTGGCCAGTTGGCCGACATGCTCGATAATCCGTGCCGTGCCGGTGGCGATTTTGCTGCCTACGGCATGGCCGGTCACTAAGGCTTGGGCATGGTCTTTGAGCACATATTGCTCCAAAATCATGCCGCGTAATTGCGAGACCACCGTTTCAGGCCGTGCCTGCACGATATACAGCTTACCATCCAGGCCATCTTTTGCCCATTCCATATCCATCGGTTTGCTGTGCCCGGCTTTATCGCTGTAATGCTGTTCAATTTTCAAGGCATAATCGGCAAG
>JAQTNZ010000088.1 GCA_028713595.1 Methylovulum sp.
TACAGCCGTTTTTCCATAAAGTCTACTACTCCTGCGAGATCAATTTACGCAAACCCGATGCGGAGATTTTTGAATTTGTCTTACAGGAAAATGGCCTAAAGCCTGAGGAAACCGTGTTTATTGATGACACGCTCGTCCATATTCAAGCTGCGCAAAGCATTGGTATTCAAGCCTTACATTTGCCTAAAGGCACTGAATTTAAAGATTTATTAGCTACGGTGCTGGATTAAGCAAAACACCACGCAAAAAAAAGCCGAAGCCTAACAAGGCTATTCGGCTAAAGGCCAGGAGGATGGCTGCATAGAACCGTTTTAAAAAAGGGGACAAACGCTTTGCCCCCAGCAGTGAGTTTTATTTGAAAAGGTTAACTTTTACCCGGCAACATACCCACCGAGCCAGGCTTAATACGTTTGCAAGTCACCACCACATCTTCAAGATGGCATTGCTGTTTACCTGAATCAGCACCAGTGCAAACGTGGCACACCGGCTTGCCATTATCCTTAATGACTTCGACATGCCAGCCGTAACCTTGTGACTGGCAAAACTTCTTGCTATATTTGTTCAGGTTGAAAGGCTTGTTGGCATTGGCAATCGCTTGGGCTTCGTCGGCACAACCGGGCGACGGCAAGGTGTTCGCCATCAAATCCCGATAGATATATTCGGTCGCTACAGCGTGTCCTGACAGCGACAAACCGGAAAGCAGCAGGACTGCCGCCAATACAGTGGCTAAAGGGACTTTCATCATCACTCTCCTAATACCATCATCAATTTAAGACCCGAATATTCATCTGGGCGTTTTCTTGTTCTATCTGTTGTTTGATCGGGGCAAATTTTTCATTTTCGCTCTGTTTGACAATGGCAATGCCCGCCACTATGGCAAACACCGTGCCGCCGACATACAACCAGAACTTATCTGTTTTGGGTTCTTGTTCACTCATGGCTGATACCTCTTTTTGTTATTCTTATTGTAAATCGCTCAGGGCGGCTCCGAAATTGATATGGAAAACCTGCCTGTTCAACAGCAAAGCGGGTACGGATGCCACCCCCGCCGTCTGCGCTTCTTCGATACGCGCGGCTTGCTCGCCCAGATGCACGACTTCAACTGTGTATTTGCTGTGGTCAAGGGCATCGGCCACCAAGTGTTCCGCGCTAAGGCAAACAGGGCAACCGGCATGATAAAAAATGGCCGTATTCATAAAATCATCCTCAGTAAGTTAGTATCGAATCGATACTATATAAAAATCGCTTATCACTGTCAACTGCTAAAATGTTGTTTGGGCTGGCCAGACAACGCCTTGCCAGACGGCTTTTGCGATAGCCCTTCGCTTTTCGCTTGCACCATGACAATGCGTCACCGCACAGCTATGGAGCTTGCGTCATGGTGCAAAAAGGCTTGGGCGCACCAATCAATACAGCATAGGGAAACAAATTCTGAGATAATAAGGCGTTAATATCACGGCATATTAATTGCTCACTTCCCACATTAGCCTTTCTATTTACTCGGCGACTCGTAATGACAGACAAAAAAACATTTAAACCCTGTGATTTGGTTCTCTTCGGTGCGCTTGGCGACTTATCCCGCCGTAAGCTACTTATCTCTTTGTATCGTTTGGAAAATGCCAACCTCATAGAGGACGACACACGCATTATTGGGGTTGACAGACATGCCCACGACAACGCCCAATTTGTCGATATTGCCTATAAAAGTTTGCAGGCATTTTTAAGTGACGAGTTGGATGAGGCGGTTTGGCAACGCTTTTCCGCCCGATTGGGCTATGTGCAAATAGACTTGACCCAACCTGAGCAATACCAACAACTGAAAACCGTCACTGACAGCAAAGCCCGGGTGCTGGTCAATTACTTTGCCGTGTCGCCGTTTTTGTTTAAAAGCATTTGTCAGGGGCTACACCAGTCGGGAATTTTGACCGAAGAATCACGCATGGTGATGGAAAAGCCCATCGGCCATAACCTGAAATCATCAAAAGAAATCAATGATGAAGTTGCCAAAGTTTTTAAAGAAAAACAAGTTTTCCGTATCGACCATTATTTAGGTAAAGAAACGGTACTGAATTTGCTGGCGTTACGGTTTGCCAATTCCATATTCACCACCAACTGGAACCATAACACGATTGACCACATCCAGATTACCGTAGCCGAAGAAGTGGGCATTGAAGGGCGTTGGGAGTATTTTGACAAGACCGGGCAGTTGCGGGACATGGTGCAAAACCATTTGTTGCAAATTTTGACCTTTATCGCGATGGAGCCGCCGGTCAACCTGGAAGCCGAAAGCATCCATAATGAAAAGATCAAAGTCCTGAAAGCCTTGCGCCCTATCACGCTCAATAATGTCGAGGAAAAAACCGTGCGCGGCCAATATTCGGCAGGGTATTTAAAAGGCAACGCCGTACCGGGGTATCTGGAAGAAGAAGGCGCGAACACCGAAAGCACCACCGAAAGCTTTGTGGCGTTGCGGGTGGACATTGATAACTGGCGGTGGGCCGGTGTGCCGTTTTATTTGCGCACCGGCAAAAGGATGCAGGGCAAACGCACCGAAATCGTGGTGTACTTTAAGCAATTGCCGCATAATATTTTTAAGGACAGCTTCCGCGATTTGCCGCCGAACAAACTCATCATCCATTTGCAACCGAATGAAGGCGTGGAGATTGAAATGCTCAATAAAATCCCCGGCATTGACGAACATATCAAGCTGAAAAAAACCAAGCTGGACTTAAGCTTTTCCGAAGCCTTTAAAAAGAGCCGTATTTTCGGCGGTTACGAAAAATTAGTCTTGGAAGCCATGCGCGGCAACCCGACCTTGTTCTTAAGCCGTGAAGAAATCGAACAGGCGTGGACATGGATTGATTCGATACAAGATGCTTGGCGGCATCTTAACGCCGCGCCCAAAGCCTATTCGGCCGGCACTTGGGGGCCGGTCGCCTCGGTCGCCCTGATCGCTAGGGATGGTCGGGCTTGGGAAGAATAATCGGCCAAACGGCTTAACGCAAATCACCCTATTAAAAGTAACCGCAGTGATACAGTAGGATTATCTATGCACCCATTATTAGAAAAAGTCACCAAAGAAGTTATAGACCGTAGCCATAGAAGCCGTGAAGCGTATTTGGCGCGGATTGACAATGCCATCGGCAATGGCCCGCACCGTGGCGTTTTAGGTTGCGGCAATCTTGCCCACGGTTTCGCCGCCTGTGGTGCGGGAGAAAAATTAGATTTGGCGGGCGATAAAAAAGCCAATATTGCGATTATTTCCTCATATAACGATATGCTGTCCGCGCACGAGCCATACAAAGACGCGCCAGCGTTGATTAAAGCCGCCATCAGCGCGGCGGGCGGTGTCGCCCAATTTGCCGGTGGCGTGCCAGCGATGTGTGACGGCATCACCCAAGGCCTGCCAGGTATGGAACTATCATTGTTCAGCCGTGACGTGATCGCCATGTCCACCGCTATCGGCCTAAGCCATAATATGTTTGATGGAGCGCTGTACTTGGGCGTATGCGATAAAATCGTTCCCGGACTGCTCATGGGAGCGTTAAGTTTTGGGCATTTGCCCGCCGTGTTTGTCCCCGCCGGCCCCATGCCTAGCGGCATCACCAATAAAGAGAAAGCACGGGCCAGACAACAATATGCCGAAGGCAAAATTGGCCGCGCCGAATTGTTGGAATCGGAATCCAAATCCTATCATAGCCCGGGCACCTGTACCTTTTACGGCACAGCTAACAGTAACCAGATGATGGTGGAAATGATGGGCCTGCATTTGCCAGGCAGCTCATTCGTCAACCCTTATACACCGTTGCGTGATGAACTGACCAAAAAAGCCGCCGAGCAAGTCCTTAAATTCACTGCCTTAGGCAACGACTTCCGCCCTATCGGCCATGCCATCAACGAAAAGGCTATCTTAAACGCCTTGATTGGCCTCTTGGCAACGGGTGGCTCGACCAACCACACCATGCACTTGGTCGCTATTGCCCGTATGGCAGGCATTATCATCAACTGGAATGACTTTGATAACCTCTCTAAAGCCATCCCGCTAATCACCAAGATTTATCCTAACGGCCCTGCTGACGTTAACCATTTCCAAGCCGCTGGCGGCATGGGCGTGCTGATTGGCGAACTGCTAAAGCACGGTATGATGCACGAAGACATTTTGACGATTGGCAACGAACGCGGCATGGGCCAATACACCCAAGAACCTAAAATCGTTGAAGGCAAACTGGTTTGGGAAGCGGGCCCTGCGGCTTCGCTAGATCCCGAAGTGATCGCCACGGTCGAAAAACCGTTTGCCGCAGGTGGCGGCATCCATTTGATACGCGGCAACTTAGGGCGCGGCATTTCCAAAGTCTCCGCCGTTTCCGAAGACCATCAAGTGGTGGAAGCCCCCGCTGTGGTCTTTGATGACCAGGACGAAATGATGGCGGCCTTTAAGCGCGGCGAGCTGAACCGGGATTTTGTCGCCGTGCTACGCTTCCAAGGCCCACGTTCCAATGGGATGCCGGAATTGCACAAACTGACCCCCGCCTTAGGCCTGCTCCAAGACAAAGGCTATAAGGTCGCATTGTTGACCGATGGGCGTATGTCCGGCGCGTCCGGCAAAGTGCCGTCCGCCATCCACATGTACCCCGAATGCGTCAACGGCGGGCCGTTGGCGAAAGTGCGTAACGGCGACATCATTTATCTGAACATCAAAACCGGCGAAGTCAACGTCTTAGTGGACGAAACTGAATTTAACGGTCGTCTGGCCGAAGAAAATTCCGCCAAAAACCATCATTTTGGCATGGGACGGGAAATGTTTGGCGGCTTCCGGCAGGGTGCGACCACCGCCGAAACCGGGGCGAGCAATTTGTTTGTGATTGACTAAACCTATCAGTACACGCTAGACCCGTGGGCAAGCCCTTTTATTTAATGTTGGCGTGCTGCCTGCTGGCCCTGCCTTTATTGGCTAGGGCGGACAGGCATTACAGCGCCATAGGCTTAGTGAAGGCCGCCCGTGCGCAGATTGGCATCACCGTCAGTTACGATCCGGCTTACCGCACATTAAGTTATCCTAACGGTGACGTGCCGATAGAGACAGGGGTCTGTACCGATGTGCTGATCCGCGCCTTGCGCAGCAGTGCGGGGATTGATTTGCAAAAAGCCATCCATGAAGACATGCAAGCCCATTTTGCCCACTACCCCAAACAATGGCGGCTAAAAGGCACGGACAAAAATATTGACCATCGCCGAGTCCTCAACCTGCAAACCTATTTTAAGCGCAGGGGCTACCCAGTGCCGCTCTCCACGCAGCCGGAGGACTTTAAGGCGGGGGATTTGGTGACGGCGACCATTCCGCCTAACCTACCGCATATTATGATCGTCAGTGACAAAACCACAGCATCGTCAAGACGGCCTTTAGTGATACATAATATCGGCAATGGTGTACAGGAAGAAGACCGTTTGTTTGCCTTCAAAATAACAGGGCACTACCGGATAAACTTGTGACAATCCCGCGCCCCCTTAAATACCACCAACACATTTTAAAAATAACACACTGGTAAAAACATGACCCAAACCCACTGGAAAATTGCCCCCAAAGACGTATTAAATGCCGGCCCCGTCATGCCGGTCATGGTGATCCAAAACTTGGATGATGCCGTACCCTTAGCACAGGCGTTGGTTGCAGGCGGCATCAGGGTGCTGGAAATCACCTTACGCACCCCTATCGCCTTAGAAGCCATCAAGCTTATCAGCGACAACGTCAAAGACGCGATAGTCGGCGCCGGCACCATCACCAGCCCCGAACAACTGAAAGCCGCCGAAGAAGCGGGTGCGGTGTTTGCCATCAGCCCAGGCTTGACCCCTAAGCTGTTGGCGGCGGCACAAACCGGCAACATCGCCCTGATCCCCGGCATCGCCAGCTTGTCGGAACTGATGCTGGGCATGGAATACGGTTTGGATCATTTCAAATTCTTCCCGGCGGAAGCGGCGGGTGGCATCCCGATGTTAAAAGCTATTGCAGGCCCTGTGCCTTATGTTACCTTTTGCCCGACCGGTGGCATTTCACCGGAAAACTACCAAGCCTATCTGGCCTTAAGCAATGTCGCTTGTGTCGGCGGTTCTTGGTTGGCTCCGGCTGATGTGGTCAAAGCAAAAAACTGGGCCAAAGTGACCGAGTTGGCGCAAGCGGCGATTGCCAACGCCAAAATGGCCTGATAAACGTTAAAGGACACTGGCTTTTAACGTTCATTGCCACCTAGTGGCTTAAAGCTACCCGTTTGAGGTTGGTTGCGGCCACTGCCGCCAACCTCAAACGGGTAGCCAATAAAACAGAGAGAAAATCCATGATCCATCCATGACCGCCGTGTGGTTCGGGCGGATGGCAACACTTAACGATCACTGCCGCATAGGTAGCTTAAAATAAAAGAGAGAAAACCCATGACCGAATTACGCAGCTTTGCCTTAAATGAAAACGGCCAGACTTTATGCGAGTTACCCGTCCTGACCGGAACCACAGGGCCTAATGTCGTTGATGTCCAGGCCTTGTATAAACACACGGGCATGTTCACTTATGATCCCGGCTTTAACTCGACCGCAAGTTGCCGCTCCACGATCACGTTTATTGACGGTGAAGAGGGGGTTTTGCTTTACCGTGGCTATCCTATCGAACAGCTTGCCGAACAATGTAATTTTCTCGAAGTGTGCTATCTGATCCTAAACGGCGAATTACCCGCTAGCGAAGAATTGAGCACTTTCCAACACAACATCACCATGCACACGATGGTGCATGACCAACTGAACAACTTCTTCAAAGGCTTTCGTCGTGACGCGCATCCGATGGCGATTATGGTCGGGGTTGTGGGGGCATTGTCGGCGTTCTATCATGACGCATTGGACATCCGTTCCAAAAGTGACCGCGAAATGTGCGCGATACGCCTGATTGCCAAAGTCCCGACCATTGTCGCCATGTGCCATAAATACAGCATAGGCATGCCGTTTATGTATCCGCAAAACAAACTCAGTTATGTGGAAAACTTCCTGCGCATGATGCACGCGACCCCTTGTGACGACTATGTCGCCAATCCGGTGCTGGTACGCGCCTTGGACAGGATACTGATCCTGCATGCCGACCACGAACAAAACGCCTCCACCTCCACCGTGCGTTTGGCAGGTTCCAGCGGAGCCAATCCGTTTGCCTGCATCACCGCCGGTATCGCCTGTTTATGGGGTGCGGCGCATGGCGGAGCCAATGAAGCGGTCTTGAACATGCTGGAAAAAATCGGCGATGTCTCGAAAATTCCTGAGTTCATCAAAAAAGCTAAAGACAAAAATGATCCGTTCCGCCTGATGGGCTTTGGCCATCGGGTGTATAAAAACCATGACCCCCGCGCCAAACTCATGCGCAGCACCTGCCACGAAGTGCTGAATGAATTGGGCCTACACGACAACAAACTGTTTAAACTGGCGTTGGAATTGGAACGCATTGCCCTGGAAGACGAGTATTTCATCGAGAAAAAACTCTACCCGAACGTCGATTTTTATTCCGGCATCGTCTTACACGCCTTAGGCATACCCACCAACATGTTCACCGCGATGTTCGCCATGGGCCGGACAGTGGGCTGGATAGCCCATTGGGATGAAATGATCTCTGACCCTGAACAAAAAATCGGTAGGCCAAGACAGCTGTACACAGGCGCAATCCGCCGTGACGTTCCGGCTGACCATCGTAAATCCAATTGATGATAAAGGAAGGCTAACCTCGTCTCTTTATTGCCAAGAAGCAACCTATTAGCCTTTCCCGCAACATAGCAGTCTTTTAAAATTTCCTCGCCCAGCCAATCTTAGGCCACAAACAAGGAACCAAAAAACTATTTTTGGTTCCTTGTCCTGAAAATCCCCCCAAAATTTTCAAACAATCATCTTATAATAGCGGGCATATCTTATGCTGCTAAACTTTGTAAAAACCCATCATGTTAAATTCACTGGTCATAAAAAACTTTCGGATGCTGGAAGATTTTTCCGTAGCAAAACTGGGGCGACTTAACTTGATTGTAGGCAAGAACAATTCAGGGAAAAGCTCGGTACTTGAGGCGTTACGGATTTATGCGGGTGAGGCGAATGTTAATTTACTGAAAGAAATAGCCGAAAACCATAATGAAAAATTTCCTTTAGCCGAGGAAAGCAACCAAGAATTTAACGCCCAGTTTCCTTATGAGGATTTATTTACAGGCCGACAACCTTCC